>NZ_JBKJFM010000031.1:0-44191 GCF_046614825.1 Streptomyces nanhaiensis | reverse complement strand
CCGAGGGGCTGGCGTTGTTCGACGCGGCATGCGAGTCGGGTGAGGCGCATCTGCTGCCGATCCGGCTCGACGTCCGGGCGCTGCGGCGACGGGCCGACGACGGGGAACCCGTACCTGCGTTGCTGCGCGGGCTGTTCCGCGGGCCGGTGCGCCGTGCCGCCGCGCGCGAGGGGGCGGAGCCGCAGGGCGGGTCCCTGGCCGCCCGGCTGGGCGACTTGGAGCCTGCCGAGCGTGTGGAGGTGGTGCTGGGCCTGGTGCGGGAGCACACCGCAGCGATCCTCGGATACGCGGGCGCGGGCTGCGTCGAGGCGGAGCTCAGCTTCAAGGACCTGGGCTTCGACTCGCTGACGGGTATCGAGCTGCGCAACCGGCTCAACACGGCCACCGGGCTGCGACTGCCCGCCACGCTGGTGTTCGACCACCCAAGCCCGGTCGAGCTGGCCCGGCACATCGTCACCGAGGCCCTCGGCGACGAGCCCGGCCCGGTGGCTGGCTTGGAGTGGCAAGGTCCCCAGGACGAGGACACGGACGCGGTGGCCGTCGTGGCCATGGCCTGCCGCTATCCGGGCGGGGTGCGTACCCCGGAGGACCTGTGGCGGCTCGTGCACTCCGGCGGAGACGCTATCTCTAAGTTCCCGGACGACCGCGGCTGGGACACGGAGGCGCTGTACCACCCGGACCCGGACCACCCCGGCACGACGTACGCGGTGGAAGGCGGATTCCTGTACGACGCGGCCGAGTTCGACGCGGGTTTCTTCGGGATTTCACCGCGCGAGGCCCTGGCCATGGACCCGCAGCAGCGGCTCCTCCTGGAGACCTCCTGGGAGGCCGTGGAACGGGCCGGCATCGACCCGCGCACCCTGCGCGGCAGCCGTACGGGCGTCTTCGCCGGAGTCATGTACCACGACTACGGCACACAGGTCACCGAGGTGCCGGAGGGTCTGGAGGCGTTCCTCGGCAACGGCAGTTCCGGCAGCATCGCCTCCGGCCGGGTGGCGTACCACCTGGGACTGGAGGGGCCGGCGATCACCATCGACACCGCCTGTTCCTCCTCGCTGGTCGCCCTGCATCTGGCCGCGCAGTCGCTGCGCAACGGCGAGTGCTCCCTGGCGCTCGCCGGTGGTGTGACCGTCATGACCACACCCGGCACCTTCATCGGGTTCAGCCGGCAGCGCGGTCTGGCCCGCGACGGGCGCTGCAAAGCGTTCGGGGACTCCGCGGACGGCACCGGCTGGGGCGAGGGCGTGGGTCTGCTGTTGCTGGAGCGGCTGTCGGACGCCCGCCGCAACGGCCACCCGGTACTGGCGGTGGTGCGTGGCAGCGCGGTGAACCAGGACGGCGCGAGCAACGGCCTCACCGCCCCGAACGGGCCCGCGCAGGAGCGCGTGATCCGCCAGGCCCTCGCCAGTGCCGGGCTGACCGGCGCGGACGTCGACGTCGTCGAGGCCCACGGCACCGGCACGACCCTCGGCGACCCCATCGAGGCACAGGCCCTCCTCGCCACCTACGGCCAGGACCACACTCCCGAACAGCCCCTCTGGCTCGGCTCGCTGAAGTCCAACATCGGACACACCCAGGCCGCAGCCGGCGTCGGCGGAGTCATCAAGATGGTCATGGCCATGCGCCACGGCCTCCTCCCCCGCACCCTCCACGTCGACACACCCTCCACCCACGTCGACTGGGACTCCGGCGCCGTGTCCCTGCTGTCGGAGACCACCGAATGGCCGGACACGGGCCGTGCGCTTCGCGCGGCTGTCTCCTCCTTCGGTATCAGCGGGACCAACGCCCATGTCGTGCTAGAGCACGCCGAGACGGACGACAACCCGGCCACGGAAAGCGAACCGGGTGGCGTCGTCCTGCCATGGGTGCTGTCTGGCAAGAGTGCGGCGGCCTTGCGCGCGCAGGCAGCCATGCTGCGGGACTTCGTACAGGAGCGGCCGGAGCTGACCGCCGCGCAGGTCGGGCTGTCGCTGGCCACGACTCGGTCGGCGTTCGGGCACCGGGGTGCCGTGCTGGCCGATGACCCGGCGGACCGGCTCGCGGCTCTGGACGCGCTGGCCCGTGGCGAGGACTCGCCGTTCGTGGTGCGGGGTGCGGGCACAACCGGCCACAAGGTCGCCTTCCTGTTCTCCGGGCAGGGCACCCAGCGGGCCGGGATGTGCCGGGAGCTGTACGCCTCCTCCGAGGTGTTCGCCGAGGCCTTCGACGAGGTCTGCGCACACTTCGGTCCGTTGCTGGAACGGCCCCTGGCCGATGTGGTGTTCGCCGAGTCCGGCACCCCGAACGCGGAGCTGCTGGACCGTACCGAGTACGCGCAGCCCGCGCTGTTCGCCGTAGAGGTTGCGCTGTTCCGGCAGTTGGAGGCGTGGGGGCTGCGGCCGGAGCTGCTGGCGGGGCACTCGATCGGTGAACTGGCTGCGGCGCATGTCGCCGGGGTCTTCGATCTGCCCGACGGGGCCAGGCTGGTGGCGGCGCGCGGCCGGCTGATGCAGTCGCTGCCCGCCGACGGGTCCATGGCCTCGCTGCAGGCGGCTGAGGACGAGGTGCTGCCGCTGCTGGCCGGGCGGACGCACGAGTTGGGGATCGCCGCGGTCAACGGGCCTTCGGCCGTGGTTGTCTCGGGCCGCGCGAGTGCCGTCGAGGAGATTGCCGCCCACTTCGCAGGTCTGGGCCGCAGGACCCGGCGGCTGCGGGTCAGTCACGCCTTCCACTCGCCGCTGCTGGACCCGGTGCTGGAGGAGTTCGCGGCGGTCGCGCGTGAGGTGTCGTACCGGTCGCCGGAGATCCTCGTCGTCTCCGACGTCACCGGGGAGACGGCTGCTGACGGACTGCTGGAGGACCCCGGCTACTGGGTGCGGCACGCGCGGGAGGCGGTCCGTTTCGCCGATCAGCTCACGCATCTGGAGAAGGAGGGCGTAACCGCGTACGTCGAGGTCGGCCCGGACGCCGTGCTGGCCCCGATGGCCCGCGAGAGCCTGGGCAGTCATGCGCTGGTGGTGCCCGTCCAGCGGCGCGACCGTGCCGACGCCGTCGCGCTGGGCACAGCCGTCGCCGAGCTGCATGTCCATGGGGTGTCCCCGGACTGGAAAGCGGTGTTCGCCCTCACCGGCGCCCGTACGGTCGAGCTGCCGACGTACGCCTTCCAGCGCAGCGCGTACTGGCTGCCGTCGGAGCCGGCCGTGTCGCAGGCCTCCACGCCGACGGCCCGCGGCGGTGATCTGGAGCGGCGCTTCTGGCAGGCCGTCGAAAGCCGGGATCCCGATGCCCTGGCCTCGCTGCTCGACGTCGACTCCGCCCGGGAGGCCGACTCCCTCGACGCCGTGCTGTCGCTGCTGTCGGCGTGGGACCACGGCAGGGCTGCGGCCGGCACGCCGGAGGACGCCCCGGAGCCCGAGGACGACGGGGACCTGGCACAGGCCATGGCCGGGGCGTCCGAGCAGGAACGGCCCGCGCTGCTGCTGAACGCGGTGCTGTCCGCCGCGTCCGCGGTGCTCGGGCACGCAGACCCGTACGCGCTGCCGACCGACCAGGACTTCCTCGACGCCGGTTTCGCCTCGCTGACCGCGGTGGAGCTGAGCGGACGGCTCACCAAGGTCACCGGCATCGATCTGCCGCCCACGCTGATCTACGACCACCCCACGCCGGCGGAACTCGCCGCGCATCTGCACGAGGAGATGAAGAGGACCGCGTCATGACCCCCACACGTACCGAGAGCCCCTGGATCCGCCGCTACCAGCCGGCGCCCGCCGACGCCGTCACCCTGGTCTGCTTCCCGCACGCCGGCGGCTCAGCCACGTCGTTCCACCCGCTGTCCCAGGCGCTGGCCGGGCGGCTGGACGTGGTGGCCGTGCAGTATCCGGGCCGTCAGGACCGGCATCGGGAGCCCCCGTTCGAGGATCTGCACGAGCTGGCCGACGCCGCGTTCGAAGCGGTCGTCGAGGCCGTGGGCACCGACCTGCCGCTCGCCCTGTTCGGGCACAGCATGGGCGCGTCCGTCGCCTTCGAGGTGGCCTCGCGGCTGGAGCAGCGGGCCGGTGTGAAGCCCGTGACCCTGTTCGTGTCGGGGCGCCGGGCGCCGTCCCGGCACCGCAGCGAGGATCTGCACCGCAAGGGCGACGACACTCTGCTGCGGGAGATCCGCGCCCTGGACGGCACCGCGCAGGCGGCGCTGGACGACGAGGACATCGTGCGGATGTTCCTGCCGTCCCTGCGGGCCGACTATAAGGCGATCGAGCGGTACCGCGGCGCGCCGGGCGCGACGGTCGGCTGCCCCGTCGTTGCGTTGACCGGTGACGCCGACCCGAAGACCACCGTCGAGGAGGCTGGGGCCTGGCAGGCGCACACCACCGGCCCCTTCGACCTGCGGGTCTTCCACGGCGGTCACTTCTTCGTCTCGGAACGGCTCGACGCCGTCGCCCAGGTGCTGTCCAGGCAGCTGGACCGGTTCCGGTGAGCACGGCCGCGCCGACCGCCCACCCGCGCCTGCCTGGGGTCGCAAGGGGTCGGCTAGGGGTTATCCGGGTTGGGAGGTGCACATAGCGTGACCGCGAATTCACCGTTCTCCACGGCTTCCACGGCCACAACGACATCCAACGCACTGATTTCCACTGCATTTGGGGGAGCCTGAACCATGACCGAACCGCAGACGTGGCGGGTCCTCGGCAACGCGGACGCGCACGAGTTGGTGCTCGCCGTGGACTTCGACGCCACCGGCCGCGCCGAGGGCCGCTTCACCGATCTCGCGGCGGGTCTGGCCGACCTGCCCTTCTCGATCTGGGAGACGGTTCCCCAGGAGGCGGGCACCGGTACCGGTGGTACCGGTCCCGTCGAGCGGTGGCTGGAGGAGGTGGCGGCCGACGGCCGCCCGGTCCGCGCGGTGTTCGGCTTCTGCGTCGGCGGCGTCTACGCGGGCGCGATCGCGCAGCGCGTCGCCGACCGGCAGGGCCAGGCGCCCGCGCTCGTGCTGTTCGACCCCGAGCAGTCCGGCCCGCTGACGCTCTACTCGCAGTTCCACAAGGTCCTCGACTCCATGTCCACCCTGCTGAGCGACGAGGAGACCGCGCAGGCGACGGCAGAGGCGCGGCGTGCCCATGAGCAGCACACCGAGATGGCCCCGCTGGGCGCCGAACTCCTCGATGTGTACCGGCGTACCGCCAAACCCGTCTTCGACCGGCTGGAGCTGGACGAGAAGCGGCAGGCGGAGTTCACCGCGGTCTTCGCGTCATTCGTCGGCTATCTGATCGCGGCCGCAGCGATCGACCCGTTGCCGGCGTGGCGAGGGGCCGTCGTCGTCACGTCCTCGTCGCCCACGAGCGGCCTGAACGGCTCCCGCGGGGCCGGGCAGGACATCGCCGTGGGCCGGGAGTTGCGTATGGACGTCCCGCATGTCGATCTGCTGCGCGACCCGGGTGTCACCCGCACGGTGGCCGAGATGCTCAGCACGGAGACGCGCGGCTGAGGGGCCGTACGCCTCCGCACTCGCATACCCCACAGGCGGATTCCCGCGAATCCACGGACGCGAATCTACGGAACGGTTGGAATGCCAGAAGCAACGCAACCCCGGTCTCTCCCGGCCGACAGCAAGGAGCACGCCCTCTGGCTCCTGGACGAGCTGGTGCCCGTCAAGGGTGTCAACAACCTCTCCGTCGCCCTCCAGGCAGACGCTGCTCTGTCGGCCCCCGCAGTCCAGGGCACGGTCAACCTGCTGCTGCGCCGGCACGAGGCCCTGCGCACGGTGTTCCGGCAGGAGGAGGCAGGGCTCACCAAGGAGGTCCTCGACACCCTAAGGATCGACGTCGAGCAGCTGGAAGCGGAGCCCGGCGAAGTCACCTGTGTCGTAGGTGATTTCATCGCGCGGCCCTTCGACATCGACGGGCGGCCGCTGGTGCGGGCCGCGCTGGTGAGGTGCACGGACGGTGACGCGTTCTGTCTGGCCGTCCATCATCTCGTCTTCGACACGGTCTCCGGCGCAATCCTGCTGGACGAGTTCACGGCCGGGTACACGGCGCTCGCGGCCGGTGCCGCGCCGCCCGCCGAACTGCTGACCGCACAGTCGCCGTACCGGGAGCCCGCTCCCCGTCCGGCCGCCGTGGAGTACTGGCGCGGGCAGCTGGCCGGGGCCGATGCCGCCGGGCTCGCCCTGTGGTGCGGCAGCGAGGACCTGCCCGAGCCGACCCTCACCGGTGACCAGATCACGGTCGATCTGTCGCCGCGGGCGACCGAGGTGTTGCGCCGGCTGCAGAAGGAGCTGCGCGCGCCAGAGGCCGTGGTGCTGCTGGCCGCGTACGGGCTGCTGTTGGCCCGGCACGGTGCGGGGCCCGATCTAGTGGTGGGCACCCCGGTCAACGTCCGGGCGCGGGAGGCGTCCAGGGCCGTCGGCTACCACGTCAACACCCTGCCGCTGCGCATCGCCGTCGACCTCGGCGACGGCTTCCGAGACCTGGTGCGCACGGCCCGCGACGCGTTCCTCGGGGCGGTCGCCCACGCCGATGTCCCGGTCGACGTGCTGACGCCGGAACTGCGCAGGGACGGAGGCGCCTCCTGGCGCAACACCGTCTTCCGGCATCTGTTCAACTACGTTCCGGACGACGGCCGTACGACCTTCCCGCTCGCGGACACCACGGCCCGCAGGCTGCCCGTGGAGAACGGGTTCAGCAAGTTCGACCTCGAGTTCTTCTTCCTGTCCTCCGCGGACAGAGTGACCATCCGGGCCGCGTACTACACGCAGGTCCTGGACCGGACGGACGTGCAGGGTCTGCTCGAACGCTTCGAGTCGCTGCTGCTGGCGGCCGCGGACGGGCCGAACCTGCCGATGCGCGAACTCCCGCTGGCCGGCGCCTCCGACCTGGCGGTCCTGGCCGCCGCCAACGACACCGCGCGCCCGGTGGAACCGGCCGATGTGCTCACGGCGGTGCGGGAGCGGGTGGCGCTGGCGCCGTCCGCGCCTGCCGTCGTGGGCGGCGGCCTCAGCACGACGTACGCCGCATTGTGGGGGGCCGCCGAACACACCCGGGCCGTCCTAGCGGACGCCGGTGTCGGGGCCGGTGACATCGTCGCACTCGCGGCGCCCCGCGGGCCCGAACTCGCGGCCGCGGCCCTGGGAGTGTGGCTGGCCGACGCGGTGTATCTGCCCGTCGATCCGGAGCATCCCGTCCAGCGTCTGGCGTACGTCCTGGAGGACTCCGGGGCGCGGGCGGTGCTCACGGCGCCGGGCGTGGAGCTGCCCGAGGGGGTCCGGGCGCGGGTGCTGCCGCTGGGGCCGGTCACGCAGGACGGGTCGCTCCCGGACTCCGCGGCGAGTGGGCCCGATCCGGACTCCTGCGCGTATCTGATCTACACCTCCGGTTCGACGGGGAAGCCGAAGGGCACCCTGATCAGCCACCGCAGCCTCGCCAATGTGGTGCAGCACTTCGCCGAGGAACTGAAGGTCACCGCGGAGGACTCCGTGCTGTGGCTGACCACTTTCGCCTTCGACATCTCCGCGCTGGAGCTGTTCCTGCCGCTGGTCTGCGGCGGGCGGCTGGTCGTGGCCTCCGACGAGGCCCGTACCGACAGCCGTGCCTTGCTCGGTGAGGTGGTCGCGCACGACGTCGGCATCGTGCAGGCCACGCCGACGACCTGGCGTCTCGTCGCCGACGCGGCCGACGGCCGCCTCGCGGGCAGGCGCCTGGTCTGTGGCGGGGAACCGCTGCCGTCCGCGCTGGCCCGCTCCCTCGCGGCCTCGGGCGGATCGCTGCTCAATGTGTACGGCCCCTCCGAGACGACCATCTGGTCTACCTCGGGCCCGGTGCCGGCCGAGGTGGCTCGCGTGGACGTGGGCCGCCCGATCGCCAACACCCGGGTGTTCGTGGTCGACCCGGACGGGCGGGAGCTGCCGGTCGGAGTGCAGGGCGAGCTGTGCATCGCCGGGGCGGGGGTCGCCCTCGGCTACCACAACCGCCCCGAGCTGACGGCGGAGCGCTTCGGGGATCATCCGGTGTACGGGCGCCACTACCGCACCGGCGACCTGGCCCGGCTGCGGCCCGACGGCAGCGTCGAGCTGCTGGGCCGGACCGACCGCCAGATCAAGCTGCGCGGCCATCGCATCGAGCTGGGCGAGGTGGAGGCCGTGCTGCTCGACCATCCGGGCGTGCGGGATGTCGCCGTCGTGGTGGCGGAGCGGGGCGGGGCGGATGCGGCTCTGGTCGCTTTCGTGGAGTCCCCAGACGGCTTGGAGGCCGCTGGGCTCACGGCTCATGCCCGGTCCCTACTGCCCTCCGCTGCCGTACCCCAGGAGTTCGTGGTGCTGGAGTCGCTGCCGACCACCGCCAACGAGAAGCGGGACCATCTCGCGCTGACCCGTCTCGCGGAGCAGCGCCGCTCGGAGCGCAGCGCGGCGGCCGAGGTCGCGCCCGGAGCGCGATCGGGTACGGCCGGGCAGTTGCTCGCCCTGTGGCAGACCACGCTCGGCCGGACCGACATCGGGCCGGACGCCAACTTCTTCGACAGCGGCGGGCATTCGCTGCTCGGGGCGCAGCTCGTGCAGCGCGTCGAGAAGACGCTGGGCGTACCGGTGCGGCTTGCCGACCTGTTCGCCCATCCCACCCCGCTCGCCATGGCCGAGCATCTCGAAGCCGGAGCCTGAGAAAGACATGGAGACTGTGAACCCGAAGCACGCCACCGCCCCGTCCGCCGGGACCGTACCGCCGTCGTCGTGGCGGGTCTTGTGGCAGGACACCTTCGATGGCCCGGCCGGATCGCCGCCCGACCCCGCCCTGTGGCAGGTCGTCACCGGGCAGCCGTTCGGCGCCGGCATCGAGTTCCACACCGACGCCCCCACGAACGTCGGCCTCGACGGCACCGGGCATCTGAGGATCACCGCCACCCATGAGGACGGGGAGTATCGGGCGGCGTGGCTGGAGACCCGGCGCGAGGACTTCGTGCCGAGTCCGGGTGGCGCGCTGCGCCTGGACGCCCGGGTGAAGACCGCGGCGGGCCCCGGCCTGGACTGCGCGCTGTGGGCGTGGGGCACTCAGCTGCGGCACCGGGGCGACGAGGACCCGGTGCAGGCGTGGTACCGGGCCGGGGAGATCGACGTCCTGGAGGCGCTGGGCTCCGAGCCCGACTCGGTGTGGGGTGCCGTGCACTCCCCCGAGTGCCACCAGATCCCGTCCCTGGGCATGGGCGCCCGCACCACCACCGAGGACGGCAGTGCGCTCAGCGCGGACTTTCACACCTACTCGGCGCTCTGGCGACGCGACCCCGACTCGATCATCTGGTATCTGGACGGCCGCGAGTATCTGCGGCTGACCCCGCAGGACACCACTCCGAAGGGCTGGCTGTTCGACCAGCCCGTGTACTTGTGTCTGGCGATCATCATCGGCAGCCCGGGCGGCCCGGTCCTGCCGGGCGACCCCGACCCTTTGGCGCTGCCGTCGTCGCTGCTCGTCGACAGCATCACCGTCTCCGAGGAGATTCCCGCGTGAGCGCGGGCCCCGATTTCGACGCGCTCGTCGCGGAGCTGGTCGACCGGGTGCTGAACGATCCGACCGGCGCGCTGGGGCCCTCGGTGTACGAGACGGCCCGGCTGGTGTCGCTGGCCCCCTGGCTGGACGGCGACACCGCCCGGGTCCGTCATCTCCTGGACGAGCAGCGGCCCGACGGAAGCTGGGCCGGGCCCGGCGGGTACGCCCTGGTCCCGACGCTGAGTGCGACGGAGGCACTGCTCGCGGTGCTGGGCCGGGAGGGCGAGGCGCCGTCCCTGCCACGCGCCGGTCTCGCCGAGGCCGCGCGGCGGGGGCTCGCGGCGGCGGCCGCTCTGGTGGCCCAGCCGGTTCCGTCGACCGTCGTATTCTTCATGCTGATCCCGGCCCTGGTGGAGGGCGTCAACGCCCGTCTCGCCGTCCTCGGGGACGCCGCGGCCCAGCCGCTGGCATTGCCGCACGGGTTGACCGACGACGCCTTGCGCGCTCTGCGCGACGGTGCCTGGCGCAATCCGCTTACCGGTCACTATCTGGAGATCGTCGGCCCGGCGGCGGTCGGTGCCGCGGAGATGGTGCCGGTCGACGGGGTCGTCGGCTGTTCCGCGGCCGCCACGGCGGCCTGGCTCGGTCCGCGCGAGCCGGCCGATCCTGCGCATCCCTCGGTACGTTTCCTGCGGCGGGCCCAGGAGCGGGGCGGCGGCCCGGTCGCCGCGATGACCTCGCTCGTGTTCTACGAGCGGGCGTGGATCGCCGGGAACCTGGCGACCGCAGGAGTGCCGCGGGAAGTGCTGGCTCCGCTGCTGAAGGAACTGCCCGGCGATGTCGGCCGGTCGGGCGCTCCCACCGCGCCGGGGTTCGCGTACGAGGCGGAGACCAGCGCGATCGTGCTCGCGGCGCTGGCCCACCTGGGGGCGCCGCAGGAGCCCGAGTACCTGTGGCAGTACGACGCGGGCAGCCACTTCATGTCCACGATCCCGGAGCACGAGCCCTCCACGACCACCAACGCGCACATCCTGGAGGCCCTGGGCTGCCACCTGGCCGGCGGCCCCAGCGACGCCGACCGCTACCGGGATGCCGTGGCCCGGATCACGAACTGGCTGCGGGGCCGTCAGCAGCCGGACGGCAGCTGGTCCGACAAATGGCACGCCTCGCCCTACTTCGCGACGATGCGCTGCGCCCTGGCCCTGCACAGGTACGCCGGTCCGGACGCGGCCGACGCCCTGCGCGGGTCCGTCGCCTGGCTCCTGGAGCGGCAGCGCGAGGAGGGCTCCTGGGGCCGCTGGGACGGCACGGCCGAGGAGACCGCCTACGCGGTACGCACCCTGCTGGAGCTGACCGTCGACGCCCGCTCCGAGGGGGTGGCTGAGGCCGTGCAACGGGGTTGCTCCTTCCTGCTGGAGCACGGCCTGAACGTGGAACGCCACCCCCCGCTGTGGATCGGCAAGGAGCTGTACGCGCCTGCCCACCTGGTACGCGCGGCGGTACTGGGAGCCCTGCTCGCGACCCGGCGACGACCTGGACCTCTCCCAGACCGCCAATAACACAACTCAGCCAGTCTATTAACCTGGTTCAGTTATGCTGTGGCCCGGAATTCGCCGTCCGGTCCCGCCGGGTGGCGCGCAAGGCCGTCACTTCGGAAAGGTCGATCGATGACGTCATACGTCCAGGACACGTGCGGCACCCAAGAGGCCGTCGGACTCGACGACGAGCTGGCCCTGGAGCGTGCTTACGTCGCGAAGTGCCGCGAGGCGATGACCCGCCAGGTGGACGACGCCCAGTACCAGGTCATCGCGGGCGAGGACGTGTCGGGCGATGGCGCGAGCGCCGAGGCGCTGGGCCGTTACCTACGCACCCGCGCACGGCAGGTGGCGGAGGAGCCCGACAGCCCGCTGTTCTTCGGGCGACTCGACTTCGAGGACACGGAGGACGCCGGGGACCACCGGCGGCAGAGGTACTACATCGGCCGCAGGCGGGTCTCGGAGCACCCGGCCGCACCGCCTCTGGTGATCGACTGGCGTGCGCCGGTCTCCCGCACCTTCTACCAGGCGAGCGCCCTGGAGCCGCGCGGAGTCGCGGTGCGGCGGCGCTTCGGCTGGGCGCCCTGGAGCCATGGCGCTCCGGAGGACCTCACCAGCCTGGAGGACGAGCACCTCGACCACGCGCGCGGTGAACGCGACGGTGACGCGGCGAGCGCGATCGTCGCGGCCGAGATCGAGCGGCCCAGGCTCGGCCCGATGCGTGACATCGTCGCCACCATCCAGCCGGAACAGGACAACTTGGTGCGCAGCGAGCTGACCGAGTCGGTGTGTGTACAGGGCGCGCCAGGCAGCGGCAAGACCGCCGTGGGTCTGCACCGCGCGGCGTATCTCCTCTACACATTCCCGGAGCGGCTGCAGCGCAGCGGTCTGCTGATCATCGGCCCGAACCGCACCTTTCTGCGCTACATCTCCGAGGTGCTGCCGTCGCTGGGCGAGATCGACATCGCCCAGCTCACGGTGGAGGACTTGGTGGCCCGGCACCCGGTCAAGCGGGTGGACGGGGATGACGTGAGCGTGCTGAAGCACAGCGACCGTATGGCGACCGTCCTGCATCGGGCCCTGTACGCCCGGGTGAGGCACCCGGAGGAGTCGATCGCCGTCACCGACGGGTCGTACCGCTGGCGGGTCGACTCGTACGACCTGGCCCGGGTCATCGACGAGGTGCGGGGCATGGGGGTGCCGTACGGGGTCGGGCGCGAGCATGTGCGTTCGCGGGTGGTGACGCTGATCCAGCAGCAGGCCGAGCGGCGAGCCGGGCCGAAGAGTGTCACCTGGGCGCGGAAGATCGGCCGTTCGAAGCCGGTCGCCGCGCTGTTGGAGGCCGCGTGGCCGGTGGCGCGGCCGGAGGAGGTCGTGGCCGCGCTGCTGAGCGACCCAGCGGTGATGGAGGAGGCGGCGGACGGCGTGTTCGACGCGGCCGAGCAGCGGGCGCTGCTGTGGGCCAAGCCGCCGAGGTCGGAGCGGAGCGCCTCCTGGTCGGTCGAGGACATGCTGCTGCTCGACGAGGTAGCGGGGCTCATCGAGCGCCCCGAGGGTTTCGGCCATGTGGTCGTGGACGAGGCCCAGGACCTGTCGCCGATGCAGTGCCGTGCGATCGCCCGGCGCAGCGCGTTCGGGTCCATCACGGTGCTGGGCGATCTGGCCCAGGCGACGGCGCCCTGGTCGGCGCGGTCCTGGCAGGACCAGTTGACGCATCTGGGCAAGGAGCAGGCCACGGTCGTCCCGCTGACCACCGGCTTCCGCGTCCCGGCCGCGGTGATGGAGCTGGCCAACCGGCTGGTGGGAGCCCTCGGTGTGGATGTGCCGTCGGCCCGTTCGCTGCGCCACGACGGCGAATTGAAGGTCAGCGAGGTCGACGACGTGGCGGCCGCCACGGTGGCCTCGGTTCGCGCGGCACTCGACCGTGAGGGGTCGGTCGCCGTGATCGCCGCTGACGACGCGGTGGCCGCGATCTCGGCGGCCCTGCGCAAGGCGGGCATCGAGACGGCGACCGCCGAGGAGGTCGGCACGGCCGCCCGGGTGACCGTGCTGCCCGCGACGGTCGTCAAGGGCCTGGAGTACGACCATGTCGTCGTCGTGGAGCCGGCCGCGATCGTCGAGTCCGAGCCGCGCGGACTGCATCGGCTGTACGTCGTCGTGACGCGTGCGGTGTCCCGGCTGGACGTCCTGCACGCCCGGCCGCTGCCGGAGCCGCTCGTCGCCTGACGGCGCCGATGTGACCGAAATTACGGCCCGGGCCTCCCCCGGGCCGTAATTTCTTTACGGCCGTTTGACGAACTCCACGGCGAATCATTGCCCTTGGTTTGGAAGTTGGCCGAATTTACGTTCTCGACAGTCTCGTTTGCGTCAGATCGCTGTGTCGATGATCACTGATCGTTTTGCGGACTCCCTGAAGTTGCAGGATGGTTGAAGACATACCGAAGCCTCGGCAGCATAGGGAGCATTTTGCGGATGTCCATCGTCGGACGGGACATACAACTCACCCAATTGCATGACCTGTTGACCGCACGCGACCGCGGAGCGGGTCCGATCGCCCTGGTCCGCGGCCCTGCGGGGGTCGGCAAGACGGCCCTCCTCCATGAATTCACCCAGTATGCGGCGAAATCCGGGTCGCTCGTCCTGAGGGCGGCCTGCTCACCGAAGGAACGCTCCAACGCATGGGGCGTCGTTCGCCAGCTCCTGTGGCAAACAGGACGATTCGAAGAAATCTCACGTCTCGCGGCCGTCGGCCGCAGCCTCGCGGCGGTCGCCCGCGCCTCCATAGGCGAGCTCGACAAGTCGATGGACGAATTCTGCGCGGCCGTCATGGAATTGGCCGAGGAACTGCCCCTCGTCCTCGCCGTCGACGACATCCACGAGGCGGACCCCGAGTCGCTGGGCTGCCTCGGCCATCTGGCCCGCCGAATGGTCGCCTCGCGCGTCCTGGCGGTGTTCACCGACCGGCCGGGGGCCCTGCCTCCGTACTCGGCCGCGCGCACCGATTTCGCCCGCCAGCCCGGCTTCCTCGAGCTGCGGGTGTCTCCGCTGACCACGGACGACATCCGGCTGTTGCTGACCGAACGGCTGGGCCTGCCGGTGGACGAGGCCAGCGCCGAGGAGTTCCATGCGGCGAGCGGCGGCAGCCCGCTACTGGCCCAGGCATTGATCGAGGACACCCGCAACACCTTGCGGGGCACGGAGGCGGCCGCTGTACGGCCGGTCGCCGGGGAGATGTTCGACTCGGCGGTCGCCGACTGTGCGCACCGGGTCAGCGCCCCCGCGGCCGATCTTGCCCGGCATCTGGCTGTGCTGGGACCGGACGCCCTGTCGGTGCTGCTCGACCGGAACAGCACCCATCCACCCACCCGGCTCTTCCAGGAGCTGACCCAGGCAGGTCTGCTGGCGGGCCCGGGGCTGCGCCACCCGAGGATGCGCACGGTGCTGGGCGGCGAGGTCTCCGCCGAGGAACGGGCCCGGCTGCACGGGTGCGCCGCGGTGCTGCTGCACGACAATGGCGCGCAACCGGCCACGGTGGCCGAGCACATCGTGGCGGCGGGAGGTATCGCGGAATCCTGGGCGCCCCCACTGCTCCAGGAAGCCGCGGCCGAAGCGCTCGCCCACGACGAGTTCCCCAAGGCGATGCGGCTGTTCGACCTGGCCCACTCCATCTGCCCGGACGGGCCGCTGCGGGCGTCGATCCTGTTCCAGCGGACGCTGTCCGCCTGGCAGGTCGACCCGGCCAATGCCATGCGCCGGTTACCGGAGCTCAAGGAGGCCTTGGAGGCCGGGCATCTGATGGCCGCCTCGGACGCGATATCCCTGATCAAGAACCTTGTGTGGCACGGCTATGTGGACGAGGCCGCGGATCTGCTGCGCCTGGTCGATCGGCAGTTGGCCGACGATCCGGGTGAGCAGTACGGGGAGGAGGTCAGAGCGCTGCAGCGGTGGCTGTCGGTGCTGTGCCCGCCGTTCCACCGGCGCATGTTCGGCGATGTGTCCTTGAACGTCGCCGACGAGATCGCCCCGGCGGCGATCGCCGCGCAGCCGCGTCTACACGCGGCGACCGCCCTGGCCGTCGTCCTGCGGGGCGGTGAACCGGAGCCTGCGGTGGTCGGGGCCGCGCACGTGCTGGAGATGTCCAGTGTGACGCCGACGCTGGAGACCATCCCGCTGGCGCTGATGACGCTGTACTACGCCGACCGCACGGAACAGGTCGACGCCTGGTGCACCACGCTGCTGGAGGCGGCCCGGGCGCGGAACATCCCTACGCGGGACGCGCTGCTGTCCTCGCTGCGGGCGGCGAGCCTGATCAGGCAGGGCCGACTGCTGGAGGCCGAGAAGCACAGCGACCTGGCGCTGTCCCGGATGCCGTCGCAGGGCTGGGGGCTCAGCATCGGTGTACCGCTGGCGAGTTCGGTGTTCGCGCTGACCGCGATGGGCCGTTATGACGAGGCGCGAGCCCGGCTGAGCCGACCGGTGCCCGAGGCGGTGTTCGAGACGTTGTTCGGGCAGCACTACCTGTATGCCCGGGGCCATTTCCATCTGGCCACGGGGCGTCTTCAGGCCGCTCTCGGTGACTTCCTGGCTTGCGGGAAGTCGCTGGAGAGCTGGGGGGTGGGCGACAGCACGCTCATCCCGTGGCGCACCGGGGTGGCCGAGGCCCGGCTGCGGCTGGGCGAGCCGGACCAGGCCGTCACCTATCTCCGGGAGGAACTGGCCCGGCATAAGGGCTGCCCGCGAGTGCACGGCAACGCCCTGCGGCTGCTGGCCTCGACGATGGAGCCCCGGCAGCGGCTGCGGGCGCTGCGGGAGGCCGTGGACGAACTTCAGGACTCCGGCAGCGACTTCATGCTGGCACACGCCCTCGGTGATCTGGGCCGTGTCTACCATCTGCTGGGGCAGTCCAACCGGGCCCGGGTGATCGTAGGGCGTGCCTACCGGATGGCGAAGAAATGCCATGCCGAGCCGCTCGCGCAGAACTTACTCCCCGACGCGGAGCGGGCAGCCGGCGGCCGGGCCTGCCGAGCCGGGCACGAGGCATCCGAGCAGGTGCACGACGTGCTGTCTGAGGCCGAGTTGCGGGTCGCCTCGCTCGCGGCGGAGGGGCACACCAATCGGGAGATCGCGCGCCGGCTGTTCATCACGGTCAGCACGGTCGAGCAGCACATGACGCGGGTCCTGCGCAAGCTCAGCCTGTCCCGCCGTGACGAACTGCCGCAGAGCCTGGACTCTATGGGCGGTTCAGCCGCACCGGCAGTGAGTGGAGCCCGCGGATGAGCGTGCTGGTGCGCCAGCGCACATCGTCGGCGTCGATGGCGAGACGCATGGCGGGGTATGTGTCGAGCAGGGCGCCGAACGCCACCTGTGCCTCCATCCTCGCCAGGGGCGCACCGAGGCAGTAGTGGATGCCGTGTCCGAAGGCGACATGACCGCCGGTGAGCCTGCGGACGTCCAGTGTGTGCGGATCGCCGAAGCGCTCCGGGTCCCGGTTGGCGGACGCCAGTGCGAGTAGCACGAAGTCGCCCGCCGGGATCTCGGTGTCGCCGATGCGCAGGCCCTCGGTGGCGCAGCGGAAGGTGGCATGCTTCAGCGGGCTCTCCAGCCGCAGGAACTCCTCCACGGCGCCGGGAAGCAGGGAGCGGTTCTGGCGCAGCGCCTCCCACTGGTCCAGGTTCCGCATCAGATGCAGCACGCCATTGCCCAGGGTGTTGACGGTAGTCTCGTGGCCGCCGATGAACAACAGGAAGGCCATCGAGACCAGTTCGGTCTCGGTGAGCCGGTCGTCGACGTCACGGGCCGAGACCAGGGCGGCGAGGACGTCGTCGGTGGGCGTACGGCGCTTGCGCTCGATCAGCTCGCCGAGGTACTCGATCATCGCGGTCGAGGCGGCGGCGGTCGCGGCCGGCGAGTCACCGGAGACGAGCGCCTTGGACCAGGACTTGAAGTTCTCCTGCTCCTCCAGCGGCACGCCCAGCAGCAGGCAGATCACCCGGATCGGCAGCGGGAACGCGAACGCGTCCAGCAGGTCCACCGTGTCGTCGTCCGGCAGCGCGGCGAGCAGCTCGCCGGTGATCTGCTCGATCTCCGGGCGGAGCTTCTCGATGGCGCGGCTGGTGAAGGCCTTGTTCACCAGCTTGCGCAGCCGCGTGTGGTCCGGCGGGTCCGAGTGCAGCATGTGGGTGGCGAGGGCGGAGGAGAAGGCGCCGCGCTTGTTGCGGTCGGGCTCGTTCTGCGCGAACAGCCGGTCCGTCCTGTTCAGGTCCGTGCTCAGCCGAGGGTCGGCCAGCGCCGAACGCACCTCCTCGTAGCCGGTGATCAGCCAGACCGGCAGGCCGCCGCACACGGGAACCCCGGGAGGCATCATCACCCGGTGCGCCGAGCCTTCGGCGTTCAGGCGCGCGTACACGGAGTGGGGGTCCTGCATGAATGCATCGTCGAGTTCCAGCGGGGCTGGTTCCTGAATCATGAGCACATCCTTGGAAATGACGGCTACGGGCCGTTCGCGGGTCGCGCTGAGCCTACGTACACCCCTGCCCCGACGGTGGTGATCCACGGCCGGAAGAGGGGGGTGTAGGGGCCTGATAGGGGCCGCTCGCTAGGCCTGACAGTCAGTCTCGGCGGGCGGCCCGAGCAGCCGCCGGGCCGGGGAGGTCACCCGGCGGCTGCTGGTTTTCGGGGCGGGGTCAGCTGCTGGGCGCCAGATCCCCTTCTGCGGCCCGGACCTGCTCGGCGGGGGCCTGTGCGGGCTTGCGCAGATCGATGGTGATCAGCAGGCCCGCGAGGAGCGCGGCAACACCGGTGATGCCCGCGGCGCACAGACTGGCGACGGCGTAGCCCTGCACGGTCGCCTCGGTGACGGCCCGTTCGCCGCCGCCGGTCGCGATCCGGTCGGCGGTGACGCTGGTGGCGATGGCGTTGAGGAGCGCCGTACCGATGGAGCCGCCCAGCTGTTGGGAGGTGCTGACGAACGCCGACACTACGCCCACCTCCTGCGGCGGCACCCGGTAGGTGGCTGCGCTGATGCAGGGCGAGATCACCAGGCCGACGCCGATCCCGAGCAGGATCTGGGTGGGCATCAAGGTCGAGGCGTAGGAGCTTTCGGGGGTGAGTCGACCGAGGTTCAGCAGGCCCAGCATCGCGATGAGCAGGCCGGGCACCACCAGCATGCGCAGCGGTACGCGGGGCACCAGCCGGGCGGCGATCTGGGTGGAGGTGAGCACTGTCGCCACGGTCGCCGGCAGGATCGCGAGGCCCGTGCGCAGCGGCGAGAAGTCCATCACCACCTGGAGCTGGTAGGTGAGGATCAGGAACAGGCCGAACAGGCTGACCATGGCCAGGGCAATGGTCAGACTCGCTCCCGCCCGGTTGCGGTCGGCGACCAGCCGCAGCGGCAGCAGCGGGGCCGGTCCCTTGGCCTGGGTCAGGCCGAACGCGACGAGCAGGACCAGAGCGGCGGCGAGGCAGCCGAGGACGCGGGCCGAGGTCCAGCTGTGGGTGGCCGCCTGGTCGAAGGCGTAGACGAGGGAGAGCATCCCGAGTGCGGAGAGCACCGCGCCAGGTACGTCGATCCGCTGGCGGTTGGCGGGCATGGCCGGCAGCAGCAGCCAGGCCCCGGCCACCACGACCGCGCCGATCGGGACATTGACGTAGAAGCACCAGCGCCAGTCGAGCCACTCGGTGATCACACCACCGCCGAGCAGTCCGATGGCGCCGCCCGCGCTGGCGACCGAGCTGAAGACACCGAACGCCTTGGCGCGTTCACGCGGTTCGGTGAAGGTGGTGGCGAGCATGGCCAGGGTCGAGGGGACGAGCAGCGCGGCGAACACGCCCTGGGCCGCGCGGGCGGCGACGAGGACCTCGGCGTTCGGCGCGGCGCCGCCCGCCACCGACGCGGCGGCGAAGCCGATGGACCCGGCCATGAACGCGCGCTTACGGCCGATGAGATCGCCGACGCGTCCGCCAAGCAGCAGCAGCGCGCCGAAGGCGAGGGTGTAGGCGGTCACCACCCACTGCCGGCTCGCGTCCGACATCCCGGTGTCCTGCTGGGCCCAGGGCAGGGCGATGTTCACGATGGTCATGTCCAGCATGACCATCAGCTGGGCCAGGGCAATCACCCCCAGCCCCCACCACCGGTAGCGCACCGACCTCTCGGTGGAGGCCGCTGTTGCCTGTGCCATGTCCTGCCCGTCCTTCCGTCAGCGCGGGCGGCAGCCCGTCCGTCTTCCGCGCTGGACACTAGGGCAGATTTCTTAACCAGGTCAATTCACGGACTTAGTCACGTGATTGCCTTGGTAAGTGATGTGCTAGGATGGCGTGGTGAATGCGCCGATGGGCTTGCGGGAGCGCAAGAAACAGCGAACGCGAGAGACGATCTCCGACACGGCGATCACCCTCTTCCTGAAGCACGGGTTCGATCAGGTCTCGGTCGTCGACATCGCGGCGGTCGCCGAGGTCTCCAAACCCACGTTGTTCAAGTACTTCCCCACCAAGGAAGACCTGGTCGTCCACCGCTTCGCCGACCATCAGACGGTGGCCAGCAGCGTCGTGGCCGAGCGGCCGCCGGGGGTGTCCGCGATCGACGCGCTGCACCAGCACTTCCTGGACGGGCTGGCGGCCCGGGACCCCATCACAGGGCTCAACGACGACGAGGACGTCCTGGCCTTTCACCACCTCGTGTACTCCACGCCGAGCCTGGTGGCGCGCGTCAGCAAGTACCTGGCCCAGGCCGAGGAGGCGCTGGCCGAGACCCTGACTGACGCGCTCGACTCGGACCGCGAGATCACCGCAGCCCTGCTGGCCGGCCAGGTAATCGCCACAGAGCGCATCCTGGCGTCGGTGAACTGGCAGCGCATCATCGCCGGCCGGTCCGCGGACGAGGTCCACCCCGAGGCGGTCGCCGACGCCAACCACGCCTACGCCCTGCTGCGCCACGGCCTGGCGGGCGTCGCGCCGCAGTAGTGACCTGGGAAGCAGCACAAGAACCGGCACGAGAAGTGAAAAACGGCGTAGGCGCCACCTCCGAAGAGGCGGCGCCTACGCCGTGCTCCCGTCCCACGCCGGGTCAGTCCGCCCCCTCCGCGGACTAACCCGAACCGTGGCCGGGCTCACACCCGGGCAGGTCGTTGTGGCGCTCGATGTAGTCGGCAAGCCGGTCCATGCTGTCCGTGCCGCGCTCCCGGAAGGCCCGTGCTTGGGAGGCCATGTCGGCCGAGGACTTGTTCTGGCCAAGCTTGCACATGCCATCGATGCGCCCGATCGAGATCTCGAGACCCTGGATGAGCCGCAGGTACTCGTCGAACAGCGCACTCGCCCTGCGCGACAGGGACCAGGGCTGCTTGGGCGCGAGCCAGCTCTCCTGATCCTCGATCAGATCGCCGAGCTGGCTGGTGCGCACCTCGTCCAGCAGCCACGGCCAGCCCACGACATGACATGCACGGCGGCGTAGGCCCAGGTCGGAAAGTGCGGCTGGGAGGCGTTGACACGCCCGGTCGCCTTGACCACAGCCTTACCGAGCTCCAGAGCTGCACCCTAGGCGATGCCGCCTACGGCGCCCGCACCTTCGTCGACTGGGTCCTGTACCGCATCGTCGCTGTCACCGGCTGTCACTGCGAACAGATCCGCTTCATCGCCCGACAGGGCAAATCCCTTCAGGTGCTTCGCCGCGACGGTGCCATCGAACCTTTCACCGGTCACACTTACGGTCACGACAAATCCCAAAAGGATGAGTGAGATTTTCTCAGAGGCTTTCATTTCCATGAGTTGTTGAGGGCGAGTGCGGCCTGGGCGATGGTGCCGATGCGGCTGGGGCTGAGCGTGACGTGCTGCAGCGCGCGCCAGCGCTGTTTGAGTTCAGCGGCGGCGCGTTCGCCGAGCGCCCGGATGCCGCGCAGGAGCCGGTTGTGGGCGCGGGTGTCCGCCGCCAGGGGCGAGGCGATGTCGGGGTGCGGGCGGAACGGAGTGTGGACGCCGCTGCCGGCGCCGGTGTAGCCGACGTCGGCCAGCGTCGGCAGGCCGACGCGGGCCGCCGCGTACAGGGCGGGCAGGGCGTGGACGCGGGCGGCGCGCAGGTCGTGGACGGATCCGGGTTCGACGTCGGAGACCCACAGCGGAGTGCCGTCGGGGCGGCCATGAACTGGATGTTCCCGGCGAAGTGCCGGGCTTTTCCAGAGTACCACAGGTCGTTGCCCTTCTCCGTGCTCCCGGCGACGCGGTCGCAGGAGATGAGGGTGGCGTCCAGCACCACGTGGCTCATCCGTTGCGCGCGGCAGCGGTCCAGCACTTCGTGCAGCTCGGGGGTCTGCTCGGCCAGGACGTCAATGGCCTCGTGGAGGTATCGGTAGCCGGTGGCCTGGGAGATTCCCGCGGCGCGGGCCAGGCAGTGCACGCAGCCGGCCTCGCGGAACCAGCGCAGCACGAAGACGGCCTGCCGGAAGGGGCCCAGTACACGGGAGCCCTTCGGGGTGCCAATCCGGCGGCGGTGGCCGGCCAGCAGTCGGGCCACGTACTCCACCACGTGGCGCGGGACGTCGAGCATGGCAACATAGGGAACCAACGTGAAGCCTCTGGTGCAGCGGACGATCTTGTGGCGAGAACCGTCCTACCAGGGGCTTTACGTCTGCCCGCCACCGGGGCAGGGCTGCCCGAATCGTCCGGACACCAGAGCCTCATCCGGCTTCGCGTAGATCATTTCGCTGAGAAAACCTCAGTGTGCGTCAACGGCCTTCGCAACCGACAGGGAAGCGTGCCCATACCCCTTCACGCAGTGCATATGCACTGCTCAGAGCGGTGCAGACGGCGCGCCACCAACAAATGACGAAGCTGCTGGCGGCACCGGCGACCGGCTCATACAGCGAGCACCGCTTCGCGATCCCTCCCAACCGTATGCAAGGGCTGGAACGTCCCCGCACCCTACGTGTTGACGAGGCCCGGTGTGCGCATAGACATCGACGTCCGACCGCAACCAAGTGCACCCTGATTCGGACCGGGGCGCGCCCATGACGTTCTTGCACGTGACCTTCGCTGTCGCAAGGCCGATACTGCCTCCGTAGGAATCCGGTCGGCATGCTGTCGATCTACCGCAGGAACCTGACACGGCGTCACTAAAGTCAGCATTAAGTCAGCATCAGTACCGCCACAACCCGCTTCCGGCCGCTACGGACCGCCAGGACCGAGGACTACCCGAACCTGACTTGACCAGCAAAAATGCAGGCCGACGCCCACCCGCTAAGCTTACCGGGAGAAACCCATGAAGATGCTGATCAACGTGCCGGAGACGGTGGTGGCCGACGCCCTGCGCGGCATGGCCGCCGCCCATCCGGAGCTGACGGTCGACGTGGACAACCGGGTGGTGGTGCGCCGGGACGCGCCGGTCGCGGACAAGGTGGGGCTGGTCTCCGGCGGCGGATCCGGGCACGAGCCGCTGCACGGCGGGTTCGTCGGCCCCGGGATGCTGGACGCCGCCTGCCCGGGCGAGGTGTTCACCTCGCCCGTCCCGGACCAGATGGCACGGGCGGCGGCCGCCGTGGACAGCGGCCGGGGGGTGCTGTTCGTGGTGAAGAACTACACCGGTGACGTGCTGAACTTCGACATGGCCGCCGAGCTGGCCGAGGACGAGGGCGTGCAGGTGGCCCGGGTGCTGGTGGACGACGACGTGGCGGTGGTCGACAGCACCTACACCGCCGGGCGGCGCGGCACCGGCGCCACGCTGTTCGTGGAGAAGCTGGCGGGCGCGGCGGCCGAGGCGGGCGCACCGCTGGAGCGGGTGGAGGCGGTGGCCCGGCAGGTGGTGGAGTCCTCCCGCAGCTTCGGCGTCGCGCTGAGCGCCTGCACCACCCCGGCGCGGGGCGTGCCCACCTTCGACCTGCCGCCCGGAGAGCTGGAGCTGGGCATCGGCATCCACGGGGAGCCGGGCCGCGAGCGGCGGGGGATGATGACCTCCGGCGAGATCGCGGACACGGCCGTGGACGCGGTGCTGGACGACCTGCGCCCGGACCGCCCGGTGCTGGCGCTGGTCAACGGCATGGGCGGCACCCCGCTGCTGGAGCTGTACGGCTTCGCCGCCGAGGTCCACCGCGTGCTCGGCGAACGCCGCGTGGCCGTGGCCCGCACCCTCGTCGGCAGCTACGTCACCTCGCTCGACATGGCGGGCTGCTCCGTCACGCTGTGCCAGGCGGACGAGGAACTGCTGCGGCTGTGGGACGCGCCGGTGCGCACCCCCGCGCTGCGCTGGGGCATGTGACCCCGGCCGGCCGGGCAGGGAACCGGACGCAGCCCCCGAGGCACCGCCCGCAGACAAGGAGACCGTGGTGACCGTCGCACTGGACGCCGACTTCTTCCGCCGCTGGCTGTCCGCGGTCTCGGCCGCCGTGGACCGGGAGGCGGACCGGCTGACCGAGCTGGACTCCGCCATCGGCGACGCCGACCACGGCGCCAACATGCGGCGCGGTCTGACCGCCGCGGTCGCCGCCCTGGAGGAGCAGGCCCCCTCCTCCCCCGGCGCGGTGCTCACCCTCGCCGGGCGCCGGCTGATCTCCACCGTCGGCGGCGCCTCGGGCCCGCTCTACGGGACGCTGCTGCGCCGCGCGGGCAAGGCGCTGGGCGATCAGGAGAGCGTGGAGCCGGAGCAGTTGCGGGAGGCGCTGCGCACCGGGGTGGAGGCGGTGGCGCAGCTGGGTTCGGCGGCACGGGGCGACAAGACGATGCTGGACGCGCTGTACCCGGCCGTCGAGGCCCTGGACGACTCGGGCGGCGGCTTCGAGGCGGCGCGCAGGGCCGCCGAGGAGGGGGCCGCCGCCACCGTGCCGATGCGGGCGCGCAGGGGCCGGGCCAGCTATCTGGGCGAGCGCAGCGTCGGACACCAGGATCCCGGCGCCACCTCCTCGGCGCTGTTCTTCGCCGCGCTCGCCGAAACCGCCGGAACCACCTCGGCCGGGGAGTCCGCATGAGCGAGGCGAGCAGGCAGGTGGGCGTCGTACTGGTCTCGCACAGCAGGCAGGTGGCCGAGTCCGTCGCCCACATGGCGCTCGGGCTGGCGGGCGCCGCCGTCCCGGTCGCGCCCGCCGGCGGCACCGGGGACGGCGGGCTGGGCACCAGTTCGGAGCTGATCACCGAGGCGGCCCACCGGGTCGACCGGGGCGCGGGCGTCGCGGTGCTGGCGGATCTGGGCAGCGCGGTGCTGACGGTGCGCACGCTCCTGGCCGAGGACGAACTGCCCCCGGGCACGCGTCTGGTGGACGCGCCGTTCGTCGAGGGCGCGGTCGCGGCCGTGGTCACCGCCTCCACCGGCGCCGATCTGGACGCGGTCGCGGCGGCCGCGACGGAGGCGTACGGCTACCGCAAGCTCTGAGCGGAGCCCGCGCCGCCCGGTCCCCGCCCGCGCGGGGGCTTCCGTACCGCCGCCGGGTCGCGTCCGTCCGTCCAGACCGGGCGGACGCCGACGGCGTTGCACACGGCGATGTAGAGCACCACGGGGTGGGTGTAGGGGATGCCGTCCTCGGGCCGGTGGGCCAGGCGCGGGCCGCTCCCCGGCGGGTGCGCGGCGACGAGGGCGCCGGCCGCGTAGCGGGCCGCCGGCGGCCAGGTCACCCCGATGTCGGCCCCGGAGGGCACGATCCACCACCACCGCTCGGCGTCGGCGAACACGCACCCCGCGCGGGGCAGCTTCCCCGTGATCCGCGGCCCCAGGGCGGCGTCCACCCCGACCGCGTCGTATCCGAGCGGAGCGGGCAGGTCCGCGGGGAGCCGCAGTCTGCCGTGCCCGCCCGTCACGGCGTCCGCGCCCCGCACGGCCGGTGAGCACAGGCGGCGTACGAGACGCGCCGCACGGCCGGTGCCCGGGGCGCGCATCAGCGTTCCGCGGCGGCCGCCGGCAGGCGGGCCCACACCGACCAGCCGCAGCCGCGTACGTCCCGGATCCCCCAGGCCTCGCTGACGGCCTCGACCAGCAGCAGCCCGCGGCCGTGCTCCTCCCTCGGAAGACGGGCCCGGGGTGCGGGGCAGGTGGGCGGGCCCGGCCTGCGGCCGCACACCTCCAGGCGCAGCGGCGCCCCCTCACGGGCGGTGGACCCCGCCTCCTCCCGCAGTTCGCACACCACCGATCCGCTGCCGGTGTGCACCACCGTGTTGGTGAACAGTTCCGAGACCACCAGAGCGGCCGTGTCGCAGGTCTCCTCGTCCGCGCCCCACCCGGCCAGCAGGCCGCGGACGAGGCGGCGCGCCTTCGCCACCGACTCGGCGCGCGCCGGCAGCGCGAAGTCCGTTCTGCGCAGCGGGGGCCGGCTCCGGGCGCGTGGGGCCGGGTGCCCGGCGGCTCCGCCGAACGGCACGGCCGGTCCCAGGGACGGGGGGAGAAGGCGGTCGTGGAGCGTGCAGCACGTCCTGGACCGCGTCGAGGTGAACCGTGTCACACCGTCACTATGCTCATCGGAGGGGACAGTTGGCAAGGGACACTCTGAAAAATCCAGAGTCGCCGGTGCAGGGTGTTCGCGCCGTCAACTCCGTGGCACACTGCGGGACATGGTCAGGACACCAGGAGGAACACGCGATGAGTGAGCCCCGGTCCGCCCCGACCGTGGGCCAGCTCGTGCTGGGCAGGCGGCTCCAGGACCTGCGCGAGAAGGCGGGGCTGAGGCGCGAGGAGGCCGCGAAGGTCCTCCACGTCGCCTCCGCCACCATCCGCAGGATGGAGACGGCCGAGGTCGCGCTGAAGATCCCGTACGTCCGTTTACTGCTGGAGTCCTACGGGGTCGCCGGCCGCGACGCCGAGACCTTCGTCGCACTGGCCGAGGAGGCCAACAGGCCGGGCTGGTGGCAGCGGTTCCGCGATGTGCTGCCGGACTGGTTCAGCGTCCACGTCAGCCTGGAGAGTTCCGCCAGGGTGATCCGGGCCTACGAGCCGCACGTCGTCCCGGGTCTGCTGCAGACCGAGGAGTACGCCCGGCACATACTGCGCAAGGGCGCGATCGGCCGGACCGTCAAGGGCGGGGTCGAGCGGCACGTGGCGCTGCGCATGGAGCGCCAGCACCTGCTCACCCGCGCGGACGCCCCGCGCCTGTGGGTGCTGGTGGAGGAGACGGCGCTGCGCCGCCCCGTCGGCCCGCCGCGGGTGATGCGGGCCCAGGTCGACCGGCTGCTGGAGGAGGCGGAGCGGCCGAACGTCACGCTGCAGATCACCGAGTTCTCCTCGGGGTTCCACCCGGGCACCTACGGGCCGTTCGTCCTCTTCCGCTTCGGCCTCCCCGAACTCCCGGACATGGTCTACGTGGAGTACCTCACCGGCGCCGTCTACCTGGACGAGCGCACCGAGGTCGCCTCCCACCTCGAACTCCTGGACCGCATGTCGGCCCAGGCGGCAACGGCACGACGTACCAAGGAGATCCTCCGGGATTTCCGCAAGGAGCTCTGAATGGACCGCATATACAACGGCATGCGCGCCAGCGATCTCGGCACCGAGGGCTGGCACAGGCCGTGGAGCGGTGGGAACGGCGGCAACTGCCTGGAGGCGAGGAGGCTGCCCGACGGCCGGGTCGCCATCCGCCAGTCCACCGATCCGGACGGTCCCGCGCTGATCTACACCCCCGGTGAGATCAGCGCTTTCATCCAGGGCGCCAAGGCGGGAGAGGCGGACTTCCTCCTCTCCTGAACCCCGCGGGTCCCCGGCCGGCGGGCTCCAGGCCCGCCCGCCGTCCGGGGACCCGCTCACGCACCCGATCCGCACGGCCCGACGACCGATCACACAGACGGAGGACGAACCAGATGGCCGACGACATGAGCTGGACACGGAGCCGGTCGGCCCGGGAGCCGGTCGAGATCGACACCTCCGTCCCGAGCATCGCCCGCGTCTACGACGCGATCCTCGGAGGCAAGGACAACTACCCGGTGGACCAGGAGATCGCCGAGCAGGTGGCCAGGGCCTTCCCCGACGGGGGCGAGGGCGCGCGCACCAACCGCAGGCTGCTGGTGCGCGCGGTGCGCTACATGGCCCGCCAGGGCATCGACCAGTTCCTGGACATCGGCTCCGGCCTCCCCACCGCGCAGAACACCCACCAGGTGGCCCAGGAGGTCAACCCCGGGGCGAAGGTCGTCTACGTCGACAACGACCCCATCGTCCTCGCGCACGGCCGTGCGCTGCTGGAGGACGACGACCGCACCGTCGTCGTCACCGCCGACATACGCGAGCCCGACGTCCTGCTCGGCCACCCCGACGTGACCGGCATGCTGGACCCGGACCGCCCGGTGGGTCTGATCCTCAACGCCGTGGTCCACCACCTCCTCGACGAGGAGGACCCCGACGGGCTGGTGGAGACCTACAAGAAGTGGCTGGGCCCGGGCGGCTATCTGCTGCTCACCCACTTCTGCTCCTCCACCCCGGAGGCCCTCGGCCTGGAGTCGGTGCTGCGGCAGGCCCTCGGCCGGGGGCAGCTGCGCAGCATGGCCCGGATCGCCGCCTTCTTCGAGGGCCTGGAGATGGTCGAGCCCGGCGTGGTCTACCTGCCGTACTGGCAGCCCGACGAGCCGGTGAAGGCCCCGCTGGACATCGCCGGCCTGCTGGTGGCCGGCGGCATGGGCCGCAAGCCGGGCCGGTAGCCGCAGCTTCGCCGCGTCACGGTCCCGCGTCCGTACGGTGCGCCGAGGCGTACGGCCGCGCCCGGCGGGCCCCGCCGCTTCCGCCACGAGCGGCGGGCCGGGGGCAGGGAAGCAGGGGCAGGGGGCACGAGCCGCCGCGACCGTGCGGGAAGGACACCGGGGGCGGATGAGTACGGCTACTCAGGCGCCGCCGGGCGCGCCCGGCGAGGATGGGGTCCGCCGCCCCTCCCGACGTCCGGCATCCGGCACCCGGCGTCCGGCGGACGCACCGGAACCGCACAGAAGCCACCCAGAGGAGCCCGCCGTGCTCAGCACCGTCGCCCGTACCGTCGTCCCCGCTCTCGGCCGTCTGCGGGTCACCAGCGACCCCGGCGCCGACCTCGCGCCCGGCAGCATCGTCGCCGCCAACCACACCTCCCTGGTCGACCCCGGCGTGGTCCTGGCCGCCCTGCACCGCCTGGACACCAGACCCGTGGTGCTGGCGACCGCCGGGCTGTGGCGGATACCCGGCCTGCGCCAGGCCCTCGTCCGCGACGGGCACGTACCGGTGCACCGGGGCACCGAGCGGGCCGCCGCCTCGCTGGAGGCCGCCGCCGCCGCGCTCGCGGCGGGGCGGGTCGTGCTCATCTACGGCGAGGGCGGTCTGCCGCGCCGCGCGGACTCCGGCGAGGCCGAGCCCGGTCCGTTCCGCAGCGGGCTGGCCCGGCTGGCGCTGGCCACCGGCGCTCCGGTGGTCCCCCTCGGGCAGGCCGGCTCCCGCCGGATCAGCTCCGGGTCCACCGCCAAGCAGGTCGCCGGATTCGTCACCGCCCCGCTGCGCCGTCCCGGCGTACACGTCCACGTCGGCGAGCCGGTCCGGCTCTCGGGCGACGTGGTCACGGCCACCGCCCGCGCCCGCCGGGCGGTCGTCGCCGCCTGGCGGATCGCGGCGGACCGGGCCGGCCACCCCGTCCACTCCCCCGGGGACTTCACGGCGACCGCCTGAACCGCGCCCGCCTCGGGGCGCCTCAGTGGCGGCGGGGCCCGGCGAGTTCGTCGGGCAGCCCCGGCTCGGGCCGGGGGATCTCGCCGTAGTCCTCGTCGTCGCCGGCGACGCGCAGCCGGTTGACCACCGCCTCCACCGCGGGCGGCAGCCGGGGGTGCCGTCCGCGGTGGCACTGGCTGAGCAGGTCCCGGCGGATGGCGTCGGGCAGCAGGAAGCCGCGCAGCCCGGGCACGGCGGCGGCGCTGCGGGAAGCGCGGGCGGCGCTGCGGGCGCTCCCCAGCAGGGCGGCCTGCCGGCGCCAGTAGTCGGCGTCGCGGAACTCCCCGAGGCGCCGGTGGTGGAGGCAGAGGCAGAAGGCCGCGGTGCGGCTGCCGCCGCCGGCCGCGAACTGCCACCAGAACTGGGCCGCGTCCCGGTGGCCGACCAGATGGAGCAGGCAGGCGAAGACCAGGGCGCCCTCGGGCTCGGTGCGCTGGTGGTCCACCAGCCGCGCCAGGCTCTCGGCCGCCCCGGGCGAACCAACCACCAGGGAGATGGCCAGATCCAGGTCGTGGGCGGCCTGTTCGTGGACGGTGCGGTACCGCCATCCGGTGTCCGGACGCGAGGGAGGCTGAGCGCGGGGCGGGGCGGCGGTGAGGGCACGGGCGATGCGTTCCCGCGCTGCGGCCGGGTCGTAGTCGTCGTACTCGCCGCCGAGGACCTCAGCCCCCTCCAGCAGCGCGTCGATCCTCCGGTGCTCCTCGGTGCCGCGCACGTTACCGCTCTCCCGTCCTGTCGTTCCTTCTCGGGCCCAGTCTGGCCGCCAGTTTCCGCTTGGCGTGCCGCACCTGCGCGCGCACGGCGACCGTGCCGCAGCCCAGGTACTCGGCCACGTCCTCCTCCGGGCATCCCAGTACATAGCGCAGGACGACGACGTCGTGCTGCCGTTCGGGCAGTTCGGCGATGGCCGTGTACAGGCGCAGCCCGTTCTCCAGGGCGGCGAAGCCGTCCGCCCCGTCCAGCAGTTCCTCCAGCAGCCGGCCGCGGCGGGCGGCGTCGAAGGCCGCGGTCTCCGCCAGCGCCGGGGCCCGGCCCTCGCGGTCCAGCCACTCCCGGATCCGCTCCTTGAGCACGGCCCAGGCGTAGGCCGGGACGGACTCCTGTTCCAGTACGTGGTTCCAGTGGCCGAGCAGATGCGCGCAGGCGGCCTCCACGACCGTCTCCGCGCCGGTGCGGCTGCCCACCTGGGTACGGGCGTACCGCAGCCACATCCGGTGGTGGTACTCGTGGAAGGCGTCGAAGGTCAGGGTCATCCGCCGGTGGGGGGCGGGGGGTTGTGGGGGGTCGGCGTCCACGTCGACGGGGACGTTGTCAGGGGTGTTCACCGCGGGTCTTCCCGGCTCCGTGTGGGTGCTCGTCGGGTCGTCGGTCGCGGGCGTCCCGCCCCGCTGGCGCCGCGGCGCTCCCGGTGGAGGCCGCTGCCGACGCGAGGGGACGGGACCTCGCCCGCCAAGCCAATCGGATCGTGGGCATCGTCGGACAGTGGGTTTCCCAAAAAATGAGCCCAGCGTAATAGTGTGATTACCGCCGTGGCGGGTGGAGGGGAAGGTACAGCACACCCCCTGTCTCAACCATCCTCTCCCACAGACGTGTTGGGGGCCGGCGGCGAACCGACGAGTGCTCACGAAGGGCGGGGTCAAGGTGTCCCAGACGGTCGACGGCACCACCGGCGGCGCGGACGACAGCGCGGTCGACCTGGAACTGGACCGGGCGCACTCCGCCCGTATGTACGACTACTACCTCGGCGGCCACACCAACTTCCCCGCCGACCGCGAGGCCGCCGGGCGGGCCATGGCCCTCTTCCCGTCCGTCCTGGTCGCCGCCCGCGCCAACCGGGAGTTCATGCACCGGGCCACCCGCTTCCTGGCCACCGTCGGCATGCGCCAGTTCCTCGACGTGGGCACCGGCATCCCCACCTCCCCCAACCTCCACGAGGTGGCCCAGGACGTGGCGCCCGAAGCACGGGTCGTCTACGCCGACAACGACCCCATCGTCCTGGCCCACGCCCAGGCCCTGCTGCGCAGCCACCCCGCGGGGCGCACCGCCTACGTCCAGGCCGACGCCACCGACCCGGCCGCCCTCCTGGCCGCACCCGAGGTGAAGCAGACCCTGGACCTGGGCGAGCCGGTGGCGCTCAGCCTCAACGCGCTCCTGCACTTCGTGCCGGGCGAGCGCCGGGCGCACGAGATCGTCGAGTACTTCAAGGACGCGCTGCCGTCCGGCAGCACCCTCGCCATCAGCCATGTCACCCCCGACTTCGATCCGGAGGGCATCGCCCGTCTCACCGAGGCCTACCGCGCCTCGGGGACCCCCGGACAGGCCCGCACCCGGGAGGAGTTCACCCGATTCTTCAGCGGCTGGGAACTGTTCGAGCCGGGGATCACCACCTCCCACCGCTGGCGCCCCGACCCCGGCCAGACCTTCGGCGACGTCACCGACGCCGAGGCGGCCTGCTACGCCGCCGTCGCCCGCAAGCCCTGACCGCGGGCCGCCGGGGTACCGGGCCCGCGTCCGGCCGGGCGCGCCGGGCGGGGTGACGGCGTTTTCCTCCCGCACGGCGGAGCGGCCCGCGATGCCGTTCCGCTCCGTTCCGGTTTTCCGGGAGGGACTCGTACCTGGTAATTCACCGGCCGGAACGGGCGCCCCCCCGGCGAGGAAGAACACTCCGCGTTCACCCCCGCTCCGAATAGCCCCGCCGAATTCGTCTTTCCCCGTCCTCCCGTCCTCCCTGCCTTCCGACGCCGGCGGATCCCGGCGGAATCGGGGGCGAGGATGCGCGCCGGTGATTTCGGCCCCCTCACCAGAGCGGGCCGCCGGCGGGCGCCGTGCCGTCCCGCACCGCGAGACAGGCGGAGTGCACGGGGTGCGCGGAGGAGCGGGCCTGCGCCGGGAGGGTGTTGCGGCGGCCGGCCGCCCCTCGGCACGGCGCACCCCCGGCGGCCCGCTCTGGTGAGGGGGACGCCGGGGGTGCGCGGATCGCCCGCGAATCGGCCGGTGGAACCGGTCCGAAGGGCGCGCCGTACCACGCCGGCCGGCCGATGCGGCGACAGGTCGGTCAACGACCACCGCATGTCCGGAAGACCCGTGCCGGGTCAGGCGTGTACGTGGCGGCGGTTGCCGCGACCGGTCACGGCCCGGTAGATGGCCAGAACGATGACCGAGCCGATGATGGCGGCGATCCAGGTGGAGAGATCGAAGAATCCGTCGATCGAATCGACGCCGAATATCACCTTGCCCAGGAAACCACCGAGAAGGCCGCCCACGATACCGATCAGCATCGTGACGAGGATGCCGCCCGGGTCCTTGCCGGGCATGAGGGCTTTGGCGATCGCTCCGGCGAGCAGACCGATGAGAATCCACGCGATGATGCCCATGTCTGGGTACCTCCTTGTCGTCTTCAGAGAACCGCCTTGCCATGAACTCGCCAGCCAAACAAGGGAGTTTTCCGGAGCACCGCGAAAAGACGTGCGGAGCAGGGGATTTCCTTCCCGCCCCGGCCGCGCGGCACCGGCCGTGTGCCGTACCCGGGCGGGACGGATCGCTGCCGCGGACCGAACCCGGCGCCTCTCCATGGCTCCGCGCCGTTCCGGGCCGTACGACCGCCGGTGGGGCCTCACCACCGCGGTGACGCGGCCTCACAGTCGGGCGCGGGACGCCGGCCGGGCGGCCCGCCGGGCCTCCCCCGCCCGTACCCGCCCCGTCCCTCCCGGTCGTCAGACCGCCTGCCGCACCTCCAGCGCGTCCGGGGCGGCCGGTCCGGTGCCTTCGCCGTCCGGTTCCGGGGACGCGGCGTGCCGCCTGGGGATGGCGAAGGCCACCAGGCCGCCGAGCGCGGCGACCGCGGCCCCGATCCACAGTGCGGGCCGCACGCCGTCCACGAAGTCCTGCGGGGACAGGTAGCCGCCGTGGGCCGCGAAGACCGTGCCCAGGACGGCCACGCCCAGGGCGCCGCCGATCTCCCGGGCGGTGCTGTTGGCGCCGGAGGCCTTGCCGTGCTCCGTCTTTCGCACGGAGGAGAGCACAACGGTCGCGGCGGGAGCGAAGGTCAGGCCCATGCCGATACCGGCGAGGGCCATGGGCGCCACCAGGTGGGAGTAGGGGGTGTCGGTGGTCGCCACCAGGTTGATCCAGACCAGACCGCCCGCCTGGAGCAGCAGACCCAGGCCCATGAGCCGACCGCCGCCCACCCGTTCGGTGAGCATGCCCGCCAGCGGTGCCACGAACATCGGCATCAGGGTCCAGGACAGGGTGAGCACACCGGCGTGCAGCGGGGTGCGCGGGGGCGCAATCTGCAGGTACTGAGCCAGCAGGAAGATGGAGCCGAACACCCCGAAGTACATGGCGGCGGAGACGACGTTGGTGAGGGTGAAGGCGCGGACCCGGTAGAAGCGCAGCGGCAGCAGCGGTGCCTTGGTGCGCCGCTCCCAGAGGGTGAACAGCACGAGCAGCACCACGCCGCCGGCCAGGGCGAGCAGCACCCGGCCGTCGCTCCAGCCGCGGGTCTCCCCGTTGACGATGCCCCAGACCAGGGCGAGCAGGCCGGCGGTGACCAGCAGCATGCCCTCGACGTCGATGCGGGCCCGCTCGCCGCGGCTCTCCTTGAGGACGAGCAGCGCCAGCGGCACCGCGACCAGCCCGACCGGCACGTTGATCCAGAAGATCCACTGCCAGTCGAGGCCTTCCACGACCGCGCCGCCCACCACCGGCCCGAGCGCTACGGCGGTGCCGCTGACCGCGCTCCACAGGCCCACGGCCAGGCCGCGCAGGCGGTCCGGCACCGCGGCGGAGAGCAGGGTCAGTGACAGGGGCATGACCGCGGCGGCGCCCAGTCCCTGAAGGGCGCGGAAGGCGATGAGCTCGCCGCTGGTGTCGGAGAGGCCGCAGCCGACGGAGGCCAGCGTGAAGACGACGATGCCCAGGACGAAGAACCGGCGGCGGCCGTAGCGGTCGCCCAGGCCCGCGCAGACCAGCAGGAAGCAGGCGAAGCCCAGGGTGTAGGCGTTGACGAACCACTGCAGGTCCTGGGCGCTGGCCGCGAGGTCCTGCTGGAGGGTCCGCAGCGCGGTGGACACCACCAGGTTGTCCAGGGCGGTCATGAACATCGGCAGGGAGCAGGCGACGATCGCCGGCCACAGCGGCGTACGCCCGGCGGTCGGCGCGGGTGGTGCGGCGGTTGGCATGGTGTTCTCCCGTCAGGGTGGTCGGCGGCGGGTGGGGGCGGGTCAGGACTGCCGGGCCCGTTCCTCCGCCAGTCGGGCGCGGGCGTCCTCCCAGGAGACGGGGAGCCGCTCGGCGGGGACGGTCCAGAAGACGAACTGGGACTCGCGCATGGTGGGCCGCAGCCGCTTCATGATCGAGTTGTGCGGTTCGGCCTTGGCGTAGGCGTACACCGCCTCCTTGCTCTCCCAGGCCGAGAGGGTCCAGAAGACGCCGCGGCCGAGCTGGGCGATGAGCGAGGCCCCGAAGGCCCCCGGCGACCGGCGGGCCTGACGCCACGACGCCAGGGAGAACCAGAAGAAGCGGGGGACGTGCCGCAGGGAGCGGACCTCCAGCCGGGAGGCCATGACGACTGCTTCGGCTGTGGGGGCGGCGGGGTTGATCGTGGTCCAGGGGAGCTTCGGCATGGCGCGGGGTCCTTGACTGGCGGGCAGGGCGCGCGGGCGTCACCTGCGGTGAGCTAATAGTGGCACTATCCACTATCGATAGTGGCACGTTACACTTGCTGTGTCCATATGCGGTACGTGCCGCACCCGCCGCGGAATCGAGGAACCCCGTGAGGATGTCCGAGCTGAGCCGCCGCAGCGGCGTCCCCGTTCCGACGATCAAGTTCTATCTGCGGGAGGGGCTGCTGCGGCCCGGTCGGGCGACCGCCAGCAACCAGGCCGAGTACGAGGAGGAGCACCTGCGCCGGCTGCGGCTGGTCAGAGCCCTCATCACGCTCGGGGGCCTCTCGGTGGCCGCCACCAGGGAGGTCCTGGAAGCGGTCGGCGAGCCGCTCGGCCGGTACGAGACCCTCGGCGTGACGCACTACGCCCTGCGTTCGCCGGTGGCCGCGGCGCCGGAGGGGGACGGCACGGACGGCAGCGCGGCCGAGGTGGAACGGCTCGTCGAGCGGATGGGCTGGACCGTCACCGAGCAGTCGCCGCTGCGCGGGGCGCTGGCCGCCGGGCTGCGGGCGCTGCGCGAGGTCGGTGCCGACTACGGCGCCGAGGAACTGGTGCCGTACGCCGAACTGGCCGCCGCCACCGCCCGGCTGGACCTGGACCAGCTCGCCGGAATCGAGGACCGGATCGACATCGCCGAACGGGCCCTGGTGCTGACCGTCCTGATGGAGCCGGTCCTGGCCACCCTGCGCCGGATGGCGCAGGAGAACGAGGCCGCGCTGCGGTACGCCGGCCAGGGCGGCGGCGCCGGCGGGTGAGTCACCGGCCGGCACCGGCCGCCACCGTGCGCGGGTCGAGGTACCGCGGCCGGGGGGCGGACCACGGGCCGCCCCCGGCGTCGTCCCGCCGCACCGCCACCGCCAGCCGGTACCCGCCGGGCACCGACAGCAGGGCGAAGCGCCAGCGCGCGGCCGCCTCCGGCGGCACCGACGGGTCCTCCAGCACGACCCGGCCGTGTTCGTCCGGGCCGAGCCGGAACCCGTCGAAGCGGTGCTGGAAACCCAGCCCCAGGGCCTTGGTGTACGCCTCCTTCAGCACCCACAGGTCGGTGAACGCCCGCGCCCGCGGTGCCGGGTCCAGCCCGGCCAGCAGCTCCCGCTCCGCGGGGGCCAGCCACCGCTGCCCGTAACGGACCGCCGGCCCGGCCGCCTCCGCCCGCTCCACGTCCAGTCCGCACGGCCCCTCCCCGCTCACCAGGCAGCCGATGAGACCTGGGGTGTGGGAGACGCTGAACCGCACCCCCCACGGGTTGGGATCCAGCTCCGGCCGGCCCAGCCCGCCGCGGACGAACCGCAGCGCGGCCGGGGGCCGGCCCAGCAGCTCCCCCAGCACCGTGCGGCACAGCAGCCGCGCGCCCAGGAAGCGGCGCCGCCCGTCCGGCGGGCGGAGCCGCTCCAGCCGGCGCCGCTCGTCGGCGCCGAGCAGCGCTGCGGCGTACCGCGCCGCCTGCGCGTCCACCGACTCCTCGGCCAGCAGCCAGAGCTGCGCCCGGTGCTCCGCCCGCCTTGCCCCTCCTGCCAGTCCTGCCAGTCCTGCGGTCACTCGGGCCCCGGCGCGGAGGCACGGACGGGAACGGGCCGGGCGGAGAACAGCCGCGGTGCGGTGTGCAGGTCGCGCAGCACCTCCATCACCCGGTCCACGACCTCCGGGTCGGTCACCGTCTCGGTGGGGTGCAGCAGCCGCCACACCCTCTCCAGGGAGAGCAGCAGCACCGCGCCGTCGGGGAACCCCTCCCCGAACACCCGGGCCGAGCCGACGGCCAGTTGCACCGAGGCGGCGGCCGCGTGCAGGGCGCAGTAGCGCTCGGCCAGCCGGAACAGCTCGGCCGAGGCCCCGTACCCGCGGCCCTGGGCCCGCTTCAGCAGGTCCAGTTCGGCCCGCAGCCGGGCGAACTCACCCGACAGCCGCACCGCCAGGTCCGCCGCGCGGCCCAGCCAGTCCCGCTGGCGCCGATCGCCGTGCCGGGCCGCCATGGCCCGCAGCCGCTCCACGGCCACCGGCAGCGAGACCACCGTGTCGTCGCGGCCGCGGCTGACCAGGAGCTGCCGGTGCGGCTCCCAGACCGGCAGCGGCGCCTCCGCGTCGTACACCCTGGACGCGCGCTGCGCGGCCTCGGCGCGGGCCGCGTCGTCCGCCGAGACCGCCGCCGCCAGCAGCCCGTCGAGCTGGGCGCCGACGCTCTTGAGGTTCACCACCGTGTTGCCGTCGACGAAGTGCACCGCGAGCAGGTCGCGCAGCATCTTCTGGTAGACGCCGTAGTGCGGGTGGGCGCGCAGGTACTGGCGGGCGCCCAGCACCACCGAGAGCTGCGCCATCGTGCGGTCCAGCAGGGTGGGCACGAAGTACTTCACGACCGAGGAGAAGACGCTGGCCTGCTCCGGGGCGGCCTGCAGGGAGCGGACCGCCGCCGTGGAGACCGCGTCGGCCACCATCAGGTCGGCGAAGGACTCGGCGAGCTGGCGCCGCGAGTAGGGGATGTCGGCGACCTTCCGGCCGAAGATCGAGCGCCGCTCGGCGAAGTCCAGGGTCACCCGCAGTGCGGTGTCCACCGCGCCCAGCGCGATCGCGCAGATCACCGTGCGGGCCACCTGGGCGCCCTGGAGGGCCAGTTCGAGCCCCTGCCCCTCGGCTCCGATCCGGCACTCCTCTGGCACGAACACACCGTCCAGCCGGATGCCGCTCATGTCGATGGCCCGCAGCCCGTGGAGGCGCTCGGCGGGCAGCGGCATCACCGAACCGGCCGGGCAGCGCCGCTTGTCCACCGCGAAGACCGACCATCCGCCCGGTCCGCCCCGCGGGTCGGTACGGGCCTGGACGCTGACCACGTCGGCCACCGTGGCGTTGCCGATCAGCCACTTCTCACCGGTCAGCACGTAGCCGCCGGGGACCTTCTCGGCCCTCATCTCGTTGGCGAGGATGTCGCTGCCGTGCTCGCGCTCGGTCAGTCCCCAGGCCATCCGTCCGCCGTGGTTGATCGCCTCGACGGCGGCGCGGCCCTGTTCGTCGGTGGCGGCGATCCAGGTCGGCATGAACGCCACGTTCGTGATCATCAGCGCGGTGGCGGTGGTCGGGTCCCGGCGGGCCACCAGCCGCACGAGCTGGAACCCCACCTCCACGTCGCCGGCCCGCCCGCCCCACCGCTCGGGCAGGCAGTAGTGGTGCAGGCCCCAGTCCTGCAGCAGGCTCACCATCTGGTGGGGGTACTGCTCCCGCTCGTCGTGCTCGAGGACGCGGGCGAACGGCATCCGCGACCGGTCGTCGTGCGGATCGCCCAGGTAGTCCTCCAACTCCCCGGCGAGGGAGGCGAGTTTCCCGGCGTTCATACGGCTGCTCCTTCCAGAGGGCGGGTCATGCGGACGCTCCTTCCGCCGGCACGGGCTTGCCGTGTGCCAGGGGCAGGGCGGCGAGGGAGAACAGCCGGTCGGCCTCGTGCAGCGGCAGCAAGGTGGCCAGGAGCGCCTCCGCGTCCTCCCCGGGCAGCGGTGCGGGGCGGCCGGCGGCCCGGGCCGTCAGCACCGTAAGGACGGCCGTGAGCCAGGCGGGGTCGCCCCCGGGCGCGCCGCACAGCCGGCGGTCGCGGTTGTGCCACCACAGCAGCAGGCAGCTCGCGGCGGCGTGCACCCAGCACAGCCTCGCGGCCAGGTCCTGGTCGCGCAGCGGGTCGGCGCCCCGGCGGGTGCGCAGGGCGTGCCCGGTCCAGGACACGACCCGCTCCAGCCGGGTGACGGCCAGCGCCGCCCGCAGTTCGCCCGCCTTCTCCAGCACCTCCCTGGCCCCGGCGGCCACCGCCGGCACCGCCTCCAGCACCGGGTCCGGGCCGCGGTCGGACAGCTCCAGACGGTCCAGACGCGGTTCGGGCAGCGGAGCGTCCAGCGCGCACGTCCGGGCGAGGGCGCCGGGGTCCGCGTCCGCCACGGGCCGCGCGGCGGCCAGCCGGGCGAAGTGGGCGGCGACCAGGCGGAGGTTGGCGGTGGGGCTGGTGTCGATGTGGCGGACGACGGCGTTGTCCCGCCGCAGCGTGTCGAAGACCGCGTACGGACCGTCGCGCAGCACCCCGCGGCTGCCGAGCACGTCCGCGCAGCGCGCGAGCGCCTCCTCGCAGGCATCGGTGAGGACCTTCTTGGCCACACTCGACCACAGGCTCTGGGCGGCGGGCAGCACGTGCAGGCCGCGAGCGGCGGTCAGGGCCACCGCGTCCCCGGCCAGCAGCAGGGCCGCCGCGGTGGCCAGTTCGCGCCGGGTGCCCGGGTGGGCCAGCACCTCGCGTCCGGCCGCCCGGTGGGCGGCGGCGAAGTCCAGCGCCAGGCGCAGGCCGGTGTCTGCGCAGGCCAGGTTGGCCGCCGTGCTCATGGTGCGCACCACCTGCATGGCCTTCATCGCGGTCTCCAGGCCCCGGCCCGTCTCCCCGACCAGCGCGCTCCGCGGCACGGTGAGGCCGTCGAAGCGGAAACCGGCCAGGTCGGCACCGCGCATGCCCGTGGGGCGGCGGGTGCCGCGACGGGAGGCGGCGGCCTGCTCACCGTCCAGCAGCAGCGCGGAGAAGGCGGCCGGGCCGCGCCCGCCGGTGCGGGCGACCACCAGCAGTCCGTCGCACCTCCCGCCGAGTCCTACCAGCCACTTCTCGCCGGTCAGCGCGTAGCCGCCGGGGACCGGATCGGCCCGCGTCCCGTTGGCGAGCAGGTCGCTGCCGTGGTCGGCCTCGGAGAGCGCGAAGCCGAGCGAGCCGCCCTCGTCCAGCAGCCGTACGACGTGCTCGCGCTGCCGGGGGGAGCCGGCGATCAGCACGCAGGTGGCCGCGGTGATGCCGAACATGGTGGCGGGCATGATCGCCGCGTCCCGGCGGGCGGCGGTCCTCACCAGCATCAGCGTGGCGTCCAGGGCCTCCAGGGTGCCGCCGAGGGCGGCCGGGACGAAGGCGGTGCGCAGCCGCGGCCCGGCCTGTGCGGCCAGTGCGCGCGGGCTGGCGTCGGCGGCGTCCCGGCCGGCCGCGGCGGCGAACCCGAACGGGTTGCGCGCGTCGCGCGGGTCGCCCAGCTCCTGCTCCAGGGCGGTGGCGGCGGCGTACCGCGGCCACCGGTCCGCGCCCGCCGTCATCACCGCTCCCCTTCCGCGGCCGGCGGTGCCGGCCGGTACTCGGCGCAGGAGCGCGGCAGCCGTACCCCGGCGAGGGCCAGCTGGTGCACCCGGGCGGTGTAGGCGGCGCCGCGCAGCAGGTGCCCGGCCACGTCCGCGGCCCGCCGGTTCTCCGGCGCCGCCAGATAGGTGCCGCGCGCCCAGGAGTTGAAGGCGCCCATGGCCGGACCGCACCACACCTGGAAGTCGGCCGTGCGGTCCGCCTCGCCGGTCACCGCCCACCGCGAGGCCATCCCCAGGTACCAGCGGAACAGCAGCGCCATCCGGCGGCGCGGGACGGCCGCCGCGCGCCGCAGCTGGTCGGGGTCGCGGCGTGCGAAGTACGCCTCGACCTCCTGCCAGACCTCCTCCACCGGGCGGCGGAAGATCTGCTTCTCCAGGCGGCGCAGCTCCTCCTCGGGAAGCGCCTCGATGCCGTCGTGGCGCTGGTACAGCTCGTAGAGGCGCTTGGCGCGCATCGGGAACAGGGTGCCCTTCTTGAGCACCTGGAGTTCCACCCCGAGTTCGAACATGTCGGCCGCGGGGGCCATTTCGCAGTCGGCCAGTCCCGCTTCGGCCAGCAGCCGCCGGGCGGGCTCGGAGGTGCCGGACTCCAGGCACGACTGGTGCACCGAGCCCACCACGACGTAGTCGGCCCCCATGGCGTAGGCGGCGGCGGCCGCGTGCGGGGTGCCGATGCCTCCGCCCGCGCCGAGCCCCACCGGCACCGGGTAGCGCATCTCGCGCTGGATCGCGTCGCGCGTCTCCAGCAGCGCCGGGAAGAGCGCGGTGAGCGGGCGCCGGTCGGTGTGTCCGCCGGAGTCCGCCTCGGCGGTGACGTCGTCGGCCAGCGGCACGTACCGCGCCAGCTCCGCCTGTTCGGCGGTGATCAGCCCGCGGGCCAGCAGGTCGGCGGTGATCGCCTGTGGGGCGGGGCGCATGAACCGCTCGGCCACCTCCGGGCGCGAGACCTTGGCGATGAGCCGGTTGGCGGCCACCACCCGGCCGTCGCGGCCCCGGTGGAGTCCGGCCACCCGGTAGCGCACCACGTGCGGGGTGAGGTCCAGGTAGGCCGAGGCCTCGACGCACCGCACCCCGTGCCTGAGCAGCAGCTCCACCCCGTCGCGCTCCAGGGCGTCCTCGCTGGGGCTGTGGATGAGGTTGACCGCCCAGGGCAGGTCCGGGAGTTCGGCGGCGAAGCGGCGCAGCGCGCGGTCGATGCGCTCGGGCAGCAGGCCGGCCGCGCCGAAGGAGCCCAGGCAGCCGGCGCGGGCGAGGGCGATCACCAGTTCCTCGGAGGCTATGCCGCCCGCCATGGCGCCGCCCAGGTAGGCCAGGCGGACGCCGTGCCGCTCGCGGAAGGCCCGGGAGCCCAGGCGCTCGGGCGGCAGCGGGCCGAGTGCGGCCAGGACCCGGGTGCCGGGACCGGGCCGGGCGGTGGTGGCGCCGGGGCCTTGCGGGGTGCCGACGATGTAGCAGGGCTCCTCCAGCCGTTCCAGGACGTGCTGGATGCCGGCCGGGTCGGTGCGGGGCGTCGGGGGTGCGGTGCGGGCCCGGTGGCGGGCGCCGCCCGTCATGGGGGTGGTCATGCTCCGGTCTCCTTCTCCGTGTCGTCCTGCGCACGGGCCTGTTCCGTCCGCGCGGCGGGGACGACCTCCACGGCCACGTCGGTGAGTTCGTAGATGCGCAGGCCCGGCTTCCAGACGGCGGCGTCGGCGACGACGAGGAGGCGGCCGCCGTCCCGCCGGACCTCCTTGATGTGGGCGTCGAAGGTCATCTCGCCGTCGCCGCGCAGGATCTGGCCGCGGTACTTCCAGCCCATGGCGACGTCGAGGGGCACCCCGAACCGCACCGGCCCCATTCCGTCCGCCAGGCCGGAGTCGATGACGTGGACCTGGAGGGCCTGGATGACGGCCTCCACCCCCAGCGACCCGGGCATCACCGGGTCGCGGTGGAAGTGGCAGTCGAAGTACCAGTCGTCGTCGGCGACGGTGCGGCTGCCGTGGATGTAGCCCTGCCCGTGGACGCCGCCGCCGTCCACCAAGGTCACCTCGTCGACCATCCGCAGGTGGTCGTCGGCCAGGTGCAGTCCGGTGCCGGGCTGGGGCGCGAACCAGCGGTCGTCGGAGCGGACGGCCAGGGTCCGCGTCCGGGCCGGGTCGAGGCCGGCCCGCTCGGTCTCCAGCCACGGCGGGACGTAGGTGCCGGAGTCCAGCCCGACCTGGTTGGAGAGTGCCTGCTCGGTGAAGTACCCGAAGAGCGACTCGCCCTCGTAGAACACCTCGTCGTCGGCGAGCAGCCGGTAGCGGAACTTCTGGAGGATGGCGCCCGGCACGGACTGGCTGGACAGCAGCTCCGACTCGTGCCGGACCGTCCGGCCGGCCAGCTCGGGGCGGCGCACGAAACGGGCGCGGCCGTCCAGGTTGCGGATCGACAGCTCCTCGTCCGGGCTGGCCAGGGTGGCGCCCAGGTAGTAGCCGAGCAGGATCGCCGCCTGCAGGGAGGTCTCCATCACCACACAGTTGGGCATCTCCGGCCCGGCGGTGTCCCGGTAGTACCAGGCCTCGGGCGGGGAGTCGTACTCGGTGGCCATGGTGGCGCCGGGACGCAGTTCGCCGCGGGTGCCGTCCAGCCGCATGATGCGGTCCACGAACCGGAAGTCGCCGTTGGGGATGTAGGGCGCGCGCCGGCCCGCGTAGATCTCGAACTCCGTGCCCATCGCCGTGCCCAGGTCGCCCCTGGCGGCGTGGGCGAGGTGGAGCTCGTTGATGAAGGCCGCCTCGCCGCGCTCGTTGCGGCGGCCGAGGAAGGCCGGGAGGCCGCCGGCCTCGGGCCGGTAGGCGGTGCCGGGCCTCTCCTGCACCCGCACCCCGAAGTCCCGCATGGCCACGATGGGCTTGTCGCCGTCGTAGACGGTGATGTCGGCGACGACGGTGGGCCGCGGCAGCATGGTCAGATCGGTGATCTCCACCTCGTAGCGGACCTCGCGGGTGTGCGGGGTGATCTGGCCGCGCACCTTGACCTCGGTCTCCAGGCCCGGCACCGCCTGGAACTCGGCGTCCGGGAAGACCAGGTGCATCCCCAGGTACATGGCGTACGTCTGCAGCAGCTGCACCCCGCCCTCGGCGATGAGCGATCCGGCCAGCACCGGGTCCCCGGTGAAGTGGCAGGCGAAGTACCAGCCCTCGGGGTCCAGCCGCTTGACGGCGGTGAGCGCGCCGAGCCGGCGCGGTCCGCCCAGCCGGTCGACGACCGGGATCTCGTCGATCATGCGCAGCATGTCCCCGGGCAGGCGCAGCGAGCGGTTGCAGCCGTCGGCGCTCTGGTCCCAGCGCGGGCCGAACACCTCTCCCGGGCGGCCCGCGGCCAGCAGTTCCAGGTCCTTCCCGGTCAGGGAGGTGCGGTCGGTGCGGGCCAGCGGCTTGAACCAGGCGGGCTCCATCGCCGCACGCCGCCTGCGGTCCGCGGCGCTCTCCACCACGCCCAGGGAGTCGGCGAGTTCGGCGGGGGTGAAGAACCCGGCGCAGGCGTCGAGGAGCTCCAGGATCAGCTCGCCGTCGGCGTAGCAGCGGTAGTTGAAGAAGAACAGCAGGTTGTCGCCGTTCCACACGAAGCGGTCGATGCGGATGTCGTAGCGCAGCGTCTGCCCTTCGCGGGGCAGTCCTCCGTGGAAGACCAGGCTGCTGTCCAGCAGCCGGTAGACGCGCTCGCCGCGGGTGCGGAAGTCGATGCCGAGGTAGGCGATCAGGAGCATGTCGCACTGGCCGGCCTCGATGGTCACCGCACACGGGACCAGGCCGTCCACCGTGTACCAGGCGCCGACCGGGACGTCGTACTCGGTGGTGATCTCGGCGGGCTCGAAGCGCCCCGTCTCACCGGTGATCCGGGTGACCCGGCTGACGAAGAGGTACGGCGGCTCGGGCAGGCGGCAGCGTCGCGGGTAGGTGTCGACCTCGGCGAAGGCCGGGCCGAAGACCGGCGCGACCCTGCCGCGCGCGAACTCCAGCAGGTCCCGCTCGTCCCACAGTACGGTCCTCTCCCGTCCCGCGGGCGCCGCGGGCACGGCGGGCGGCGCCGCGGCGGGCAAGTCCGGGGGCCGCCGCACGACCGCGGCCCGGGCCGCCGCCGACCTCCGGGCGGAACTGGCGGAACTGGCCGCCCGCAACCCCGAAGCCACCATCGAGATCACCTGGCGGGTCGTCGAATGACGGACACCACTGTCGCCGTTCCCGGAGCCGTCCGGCTGAACACCGCGACCGTCACCCAGTACCTGTCCTCGCAGTCCTCCCTCGCCGCCTCCCTGACGGGCGGCGGCGGGGGCAGGCGGCGGGTCGTGCTGCTGCGCTCCGAACCCCGGTGGGACGGCCCGGCCGAGCCCGTCTGGGGCGAGGGCCGCACGGCCGGGATCGTTGCGGCGCCCTCCCCGCTGGCCGTCCACGAACTCGTCCTCGACCACCTGGCGGGCCGCCGCGAAGGCCCCGCCGTCCTGGTCGTCCTCACCGACCGCGAGCAGAACGAACTCGACCCGGCCGTCCTCGCCCGCGTCCACAAGCAGCGCATCGACACGGTCGACGGCTGGGACGTCGTCCGCGAGGCGTTCGGCGCCCGGCAGACGGACCCCCGGCTCAGGGACGCCGACTGGGCCGCCGAGGCACTCCTGGACGCCACCCCGCCCGCCGCGGGCGGCTGGCCGCCCGTGCCCGGCGGCATGGCGTCCAGGAACACGCAGTGGACGGGGACGGCGTAGGGGGGCAGCCAGTCGGAGAGGTGGGCCAGCAGCTCCTCCTCGCTGGGCGGGTCGTCGGTTCCGGCCGGGGTGACGGCGGCTGC
>NZ_JBKJFM010000319.1:0-2063 GCF_046614825.1 Streptomyces nanhaiensis | reverse complement strand
CGCTGTCCCGGCTGCACCTGGCCGCGACCGTACGGGCCGCCGCCCCGCACCAGCGGGCGCGGGGCCGCTCCGGGCCCGGGCTGCTGGTGCGCCGGGAGGACCTGCGCGAGGCCGTACGCGAGGGCAGGGAGTCCAACCTCGTGCTGTTCGTGGTGGACGCCTCCGGCTCGATGGCCGCGCGGCGGCGGATGGGCGCGGTCAAGGGCGCGGTGCTGTCGCTGCTGCTGGACGCCTACCAGCGCCGCGACAAGGTCGGCCTGATCTCCTTCCGCGGCTCGGGAGCCGAGGTGGCCCTGCCGCCGACCTCGTCGGTGGACGCCGCCGCGGCGCGCCTGGAGTCACTGCCGACCGGCGGCCGCACCCCGCTGGCCGCCGGACTGCTGAAGGCCCGCGACGTACTGCGGACCGAGCGGCTGCGCGACCCCTCGCGGCGCCCGCTGCTGGTCGCCGTCACCGACGGGCGTGCGACGGGCGGCCCGCAGCCGGTGGTGCGCGCCCGGCAGGCCGCGCGGCTGCTGGCCGCCGACGGCACCGCCTCGGTGGTGGTCGACTGCGAGTCCGGACCGGTACGGCTCGGCCTGGCCGGCGCGCTCGCGGCCGAACTGGGCGGCCCCGCCGTGACGCTGGAGGAGCTGCGCGCCGACGCCGTGACCGGGCTCGTCCGCTCCCTACAGACCCCGCATCCCACCCACCGCAACACCCGCAGGAACCCCCACAGGAGGGCCGCGTAGTGCCGAAAGGACAGCCGAGCGTCGTCCCCGACGACGGTCTCACCACACGTCAGCGCCGCAACCGCCCGCTGCTGGCGGTCCACACGGGCCCCGGCAAGGGCAAGTCGACGGCCGCCTTCGGGCTGGCGCTGCGCGCCTGGAACCAGGGCTGGCCGATCGGGGTGTTCCAGTTCGTGAAGTCCGCCAAGTGGCGGGTCGGCGAGGAGCGGGCGCTGCGCGTGCTGGGCGCGAGCGGCGAGGGCGGCACCGTCGCCTGGCACAAGATGGGCGAGGGCTGGTCGTGGGTGCAGCGCGGCATCGAGTCCTCCGAGGAGGCGGCGCGCGAGGGCTGGGAGCAGGTCAAGCGCGATCTGGCGGCCGAGACCTACCGGCTGTACGTGCTGGACGAGTTCGCCTACCCGATGCACTGGGGCTGGGTGGACACCGACGAGGTGGTCGAGGTGCTGCGGGCCCGTCCCGGCGTCCAGCACGTGGTGATCACCGGGCGGAACGCTCCTTCGAGCCTGATCGACGCCGCCGACCTGGTGACGGAGATGACCAAGGTCAAGCACCCGATGGACGCCGGCCAGAAGGGCCAGCGGGGCATCGAGTGGTGATCGGATCGTGAGTACCGCCCTCCCCCGGCTGGTCGTGGCCGCGCCCTCCTCGGGCAGCGGCAAGACCACCGTCGCCACCGGTCTGATGGCCGCCTTCACGGCGGCCGGACTGGAGGTGTCCCCGCACAAGGTGGGCCCGGACTACATCGACCCGGGCTACCACGCGCTGGCCACCGGCCGCCCCGGCCGCAACCTCGACGCGTACCTGTGCGGCCCGGAGCTGGTCGCGCCGCTGTTCCTGCACGGCGCGGCCGGAGCGGACGTGGCCGTGGTCGAGGGCGTGATGGGGCTGTACGACGGGGCCGCGGGCCTCGGTGAGCTCTCCTCCACGGCACAGGTGGCCAAGCTGCTGCGGGCGCCGGTGGTGCTGGTGGTGGACGCCTCATCGCAGTCGCGTTCGGTGGCGGCGCTGGTGCACGGCTTCGCGTCCTGGGACCCGGAGGTCCGCGTCGCGGGGGTGATCCTCAACAAGGTGGCCTCCGACCGCCACGAGGAGCTGCTGCGCGAGGCGCTGGACGCCTGCGGGGTGCCGGTGCTGGGCGTGCTGCGCCGCGCCGAGCGGATGCGCACCCCCTCGCGCCACCTGGGTCTGGTGCCGGTGGCCGAGCGGCGGGCGGAGGCGGCCGGGGCGGTGGCGGAGCTGGCGGAGCGGGTGCGGTCCGGCTGCGACCTGAAGGCGCTGATCGCCCTGGCGCACTCCGCGCCGCCGCTGCCGGACGAGCCGTGGGCGCCGCCC
>NZ_JBKJFM010000318.1:0-2122 GCF_046614825.1 Streptomyces nanhaiensis | reverse complement strand
CCTGCTCATCGACCGGCTCGGCCTGGGCCTGGCCGGTCTGGTCAACATCCTCGACCCGGACCGGATCATCCTCGGCGGGCTGCACCGCGCACTGCTGGAGGCGGACGCCGGGCGGCAGCAGAGCGTCAGCGCCGAGCGCAGACTGTGGGGACGTGACGGCGGGGTGCCGGTGCGCGCCTGCGCGGTGGACTGCGGCGGCCTGGTGGCAAGCACCGCCGCCCGGTCGGGAGCGTCTCCACCTCAGGCGTCCGGCCCCGGGCCGGGGACCGTCCGCCCGGGGAGGCCGAGCTGCCCGGGGAGCTCGAGCGGCTCGGGGCGGTGGGCGAAGCGCTCCCGCCAGTAGGCCGCGTCCGCCTCGCGGGCCGGCGAGTTCCGGTAGGCGGCCTCCTCCTCGGCGAAGCCCGCCGGGGACGGCAGCGCGCCCTCCCCCGGGGGCGTGCCGACGATCCGCGCGGTGTACACCTCGGCGGCGCGGCGGCTGACCAGCGCGCAGCCGAAGGTGTCGAGGACCGCCCGCGGATGCCGGTGGAACCACGCGAACCGGTCGGCCGCCAGCCGGATCAGGGTCTGCGCGGACCTCAGTCCCGCGTCGGCGGCGGACAGCTCGGCGCGCACCCGGGCCTCGGCCGCGGCGGCCGGGTCGGCCTCGTCGGCGAGGTCCACCATCGTCAGCGGCAGGCTGCCGCCGTCGGTGAACTCCGGCGGGCCGGAGGCCCCGGAGGCCGCGCGCAGCCGCACGGCCTCCGCCTCGGCGACGACCTGGCGGATCGCGTCCTGCAGCACGGTCACGTCCACCGGCCCGTGGATCTCCACGACCTCGGCGACGGCGGCAGCGCCTGCCTGGATCGGCGTCGTGCCGTGCGCGGTGTGGTGCTCAGACGTGTCGGGCATGGCTGCCAGCTCCTGCGTGCCGGGGGCGGTCGACGGGTCGTAGGTTCGGGTACGGGTGGAATCCGCGGCCGGTCTTGCGGCCGAGACTGCCCTCGGCGACCAGCCGGGCCAGCAAGGGCGTCGGCCGGAAGCGCTCGTCGCCGGTGTGCTCGCGCAGCACGTCCAGCGTGTCGAGCACGGTGTCGAGGCCGATGAGGTCCGCGGTCCGCAGCGGCCCCGTGGCGTGCCCGAAACAGTCCTGGAAGACGCGGTCCACGGTGCCGGCGTCGGCGGTGCCCGCCTCCACGACGGCGGCCGCCTCGTTGACCGTCAGCATCAGCACGCGGTTGCTGACGAAACCGGGGCCGTCGCCGACCACGATCGCCTTCTTGCCGAGGCCGGCCAGGAGGTCCACGGTCAGTTCCACGGTGTGCGCGCCGGTGTGCGCGGACCTGACGACCTCGACGGTGTCCTTGACCGGCGCCGGGTTCATGAAGTGGGTGCCGATCACCCGGCCGGGGCGGCCGGTGAAGGAAGCGAGGCGGCCGATCGGAACGGCCGAGGTGCACGACGCGAACACCGTCTCGGGCGGGCACAGGCGGTCCAGCTCCTCCAGGACCGCCTTCTTGAGCGGCACCCGTTCCGGCGTGCACTCCACCACGAACCGGGCGCCGGACAGGGCGGACGGCTCCGCCTCCCAGGCCACCCGCTCCGCGGCCGGGCCCGCGTCCCGCCCGCGCAGCAGGCGCGCCGCGCGCACCCCGGCCCGCAGGCGCTCCGGTCCGCTCGCACGCGCCGCCGGATCCGGATCGACGACCACCACGGGATGGCCGGCCGCCGCGAAGCACTGGGCGACGCCGACCCCCATCGTGCCGGCGCCCACCACGCCGATCGGCAGCCCGGTCGCGCCGGGCGGCTCGCTGTCCCTGTTCTCGCCCACGCGGGGCCCCCTTCACGGTCGGTGTCGTGCTCGCGGTGTCAGCCGGCGGACTCTGCGGTGGCGGCGTGCGCCCGGTCGATCAGTTCGTCGGCCATGGCCAGCACCGTCTCCTCGTCGAACAGCTCGGTGCGGTACTCGACGGCTATCCGGTCCTCGGTGATGCTCCAGTGGAGGCCGGAGGCGGAGCCGCCGCCCGGTCCGCCGGTGCCGCCGTGGTCCGCGGTGGCGTCGCACAGCGGCGGCCGGCCCGGGACCGGGCGCGTTCCCGCCTCGGCGCGCAGCCGGGCGATGCGCCCGGCCAGGTCCGCGTGC
>NZ_JBKJFM010000317.1:0-2135 GCF_046614825.1 Streptomyces nanhaiensis | reverse complement strand
CTACGCGACCGGTCCCGCCGCGGGGTGAATCCGTCCGGGCGCATCTGTCCGCCAAAGCGGGCATCTCGTGACACTGCGTGATAAAGTGAGCGCGCCAGTACTCGGTCGGCGCGGCCGACGGCGGGCCCTGACCGCCAAGGAGCACTGGCTGGAGGTCAAGGAGCGGCGGCTGCGCGGCATCGCGGCCGAACTCGCCGCCGGGCTGGAGGAGGGCGCGCCGTGCACGGTGTGCGGCTCCCGCGAGCACCCCGACCCGGCCCGCCCCGGCACCGGGCACGTCGACCGGCGCGCCGAGGAGGGCGCTCTGGCCGACTACCAGCGGGCGGAGGACCTGCGGCGGCGGGCCGAACAGCGGCTGGACTCCATATGCGACCAGCTGGCCGCGGCTGCCGAGCAGGCCGGTGAGACGTCCGCCGCCGAACTCGCCGAGCACGGACCGCGGGCGGTGACCCACCGGGCCGTACGGGAGCTGAGCGCCCGCCGCTCCCGCCACACCGCCGTCCTGGTCGCCGCCGACGCCGGCCGGCTCGCCGGCGAACTGGCCGCCGCCGAACGCGACCTGCCGCGCGTCATCGCCGAGGGCGGCGAGTGGTCCACGCCCTCCGGGAGCTACTGCACCGCGCGCCCGATGGGCCCCGGCGGCCGGGTCGCCTTCGTCTACCCCGGCGCGTTCACCACCTACCCCGGCGCCGGCCGCGACCTGTTCCGCCTCTTCCCCGGGCTCCTGGACGGTTTCGAGCGGGAGGCGGACCACCCCGCCCGGCGGCTGAAGCACCGCGCGCTCCACCCCCGGGCCCGGGGCCCGCTCGGCCGCCGGGACCTGATGCGCCACGAGGAGCGCATGATCGACGACATCCCGGTGATGCTCGCCGCGGGCACCAACTTCGCGGTGCTGCACACCCGGCTGCTGCGCGACGTGCTGGGCGTCCGGCCCGACGGCGGCTTCGGCTACAGCCTGGGCGAGTCCAGCATGCTCTTCGCCGGCGGGGTCTGGGCCGAATCGGCCCGGGACGACGCGGCGCTGGCGGCCACCCCGCTGTTCCGCGACCGGCTGCGCGGCCCGAAGCTGCGCGTCCGCGAGGACTGGGGCATCCCCGCCTCCGTGCCGGACGGCGAGGTGTGGGCGACCCGGGTGCTGCTCGCCGGACCGGACGCGGTGCGCTCGGCCATGGCCGGTCTGGAACGGGTCTTCCTCACCCATGTCAACACCCCGCGCGAGGTGGTGATCGCCGGCGATCCGAAGCAGGTCGCCCAGGTGATCGGGAAGGTGGGGTGCCAGGCGGCGAAGGCGCCCGCCAACCACGTGATGCACTGCCCCGTGGTCGACCCCGAGCTCGACGCGCTGGCCGCGCTCAACGACTACCCGCTCGGTACGCCGGACCCCGCCCTGGAACTGCTGTCCGCCTACGACTACGACCGGGTGGACACCACCGACCGGAGCCTGATCGCCCAGCGCATCGCGGTCACCCTGCGCAGCACCATCGACTTCGTCCGGCTCACCGAGACCGCCCACGAGCGCGGCTACCGCTACTTCGTCGAGGTCGGCCCGGGCGCCACCTGCACCCGGTGGATCGGCGAGACCCTCAAGGGCCGCGACCACGTGGCGGTCTCGGTCGACCGGCGCGGCGCCCCGGCCGCCACCGCGCTCGCCCAGGCGCTGGCCCGGCTGGTCGCCCACGGCCTGCCCGTCGGCCTGGAGGAACTGGCGCCGCGGCCGCGGGCGGCCGCACCGGCCGGACCGGTGCTCTCCGTGCCGTGCGGCGGCGAGCCGATCGCGGACCGGACGGCACGGGCGGCCGCCGCCGTTCTCACCCCCGACCCGCCCGAGGTCCTGCCCGAGCACCCCGCGCACCCACCGATCACCCCGGACATCCAGCCCAGTGAGGTGACCCCGGCCATGCCACCCGCGCCCCCGGCGGCGGAACTCCCCGCCCCGGAGCCCGTCCCCGGCCCCGCCCCTGTCCCCGCCCCCGACCCCGCAGCGGAGCGGATCGTCATCGAGGAGGAGCCGTTCGTCCACCTGCCCGAACCGCTGCCGCGCTCCGCCCCCGAGCGGTACCGTCCGGCGGCCCTGGCCCGTCCCGCCGCGCCCCCGCTGCGGGCGATGGCGGCCACCGTGGCCCGCGCGCACCGCG
>NZ_JBKJFM010000316.1:0-2207 GCF_046614825.1 Streptomyces nanhaiensis | reverse complement strand
CGGGTGTCACCCGGGCCGGGGGTGACGGTAGTCCGACAAGAGCAGCACCCCGCGCGATCGCGCCGGAACGCCGTTACGTTCCGATCATGACCGTCTCCGTGCGCCGTACCGCCCGTCCCCTGACCGCTCTCGCCCTGGTCGCCGCCGCGGCGGCGGGCTGCGCGGGCCCGGGTGGCGATACCACCCGGGCCGGCGCCTCCCCGGCCGCACCCTCCTCACCGGCCGCTTCGGAGGGATCCGGGGAGGGGTCGGGGGAGGGACCGGAGGAGAAGACCTCCGGGAAGGGCGACTTCTCCGCCTCTCCCCGCTCCTCCGTCTCCCGCCCCGAGGGCGACGGCCGGGACGCGTCGTCCTCCGGCCGGTACGCGACCCTGCCCGCCTCCATCAGCGGCCGTGTGCCCGTCTTCCGGCACGGTCCGCGCACCGGGGACCCGCGGGCCGCCGCCGGCGAGGCCGGGAAGCCGGAGGAGAAGCCCGGGGAGCAGGAGGAGAAACCCGAGGAGGACGGCGAGAACCGGGAGAACCGGGAGAACGCCGAGAAGACCGAGAAGAGCGGCGACAAGGGTGACAAGGTCGTGGCGCTGACCTTCGACGCGGCCCTGTCCGCCGAGGACCGCGAGCGCGCCGAGGAGGACGGCGAGCGCCACGACAACCCCGGGCTCGTCTCCGCCCTGCGCCGCGAGAAGGTCCCCGCGACCGTCTTCATGTCGGGCCTGTGGGCGCAGACCTACGAGCAACAGGCGCGCTCCATCGGCAGCGACGACCTGTTCGAGGTCGGCAACCTCTCCCACTCCCACCGCGCCTTCACCAGCGACTGCCGCGACCTCCCCGTGCTCGCACCCGGCAAGCAGCTCGCGGACGTGCGCAAAGGGCAGAAGGCCATCCGTGCGGCGGGGGTGAAGAACCTGACGCCCTACTTCCGCTTCCCCGGCGGCTGCTTCGACGACCGCTCCCGGCGGGCGATCGCCCCGGCGGAGGTGACGGCGGTGGCCGGCGACGTCGTGGCGCCGGACGCCGGGGAGAAGGATCCCAAGAAGGTGGCCGAGCGGGTGCTGAAGGACATCAGGCCCGGTTCGGTGGTGGTGATGCACTGCGACCGCGAGAAGGCCCCGGCCACGGAGAAGGCCGTCCGCCGGATCGTCCCGGAGCTGAGGGAGCGCGGATACCGCATCGTGCACGTCTCGGAGATGATCGCCTCGGCCATGGGGCGGGACTGAGTCCCGGTCCCGGGCGGTCCTGTCCGGCTCCGTTCAGCAGGAGCAGGCCACGCGCTCGGCCTCGTGCCACTCGCACACCGGGCACAGCGTCGCGCCGCGCGTGCTCGCCGGGTACTCGGTCGGCTCGCCGCACTGCACGCACACGGCCCGCTCCTCGCGCCCGGCGCCGTCGGGGGTGCCGCCGGAGCGCTCCGCGCCCCCGTCGCGGGCGGCCGCCGTCTCGGGCGGGGTCCAGCCGGATACGAACTCCATGGGGCCGAGGGTACTCCCGGCCCCGCCCGCCCGGGACCTCGTACGGAAGCGGGCGCGGACGCCCGTGCGGCGGCTGGCACACTGGCCCCGTGAGCACCTCCGACGCCTCTCCCGAGCCCTCCTCCGGCGCCTTCTCCGACCCCGCCGCCACTCGCGGGGCGGCCGCCCGGGACGCGGCCCCGCAGTACGTCCTGCCGCTCGTCGTCCGGATCGAGCGGTCCGCTCCCTCCGGCCCGCCCGCCCGTACCGACGCCCTCCGGACGGCGGCGCGCGCGGTGCTGGTGATGCTGTCGGACGAGCGCGCGACGGACCCCGGCGGCGACTGGCACCAGGCGGTGCGCGACTGGCAGGACGGGCGCATCCGCAAGGTGGTGCGCCGGGCGCGCGGCGCGGAGTGGCGGCGGGCCTGCGCACTGCCGGGCGTCACGGTGACCGGAGACGGCGAGCCCCCGGCCGAGGTGCGCGTGTTCCCGCCCGTGCCGCTGGACGGCTGGCCGAAGGACCTGGCCCGCCTCCAGGTCTCCGGCACCGAACTGGAGGACCCCGTACCGCCCGCCGAGCCGGAGCCGGGCACGCCCGTGCTGTGGCTCAATCCTGAACTGGAGATGTCCGCGGGCAAGGCGATGGCCCAGGCCGGGCACGGCGCCCAGCTCGCCTGGTGGGCGCTGGACGGCGCGGCGCGGGCCGCCTGGCGCGCGGCCGGCTTCCCGCTCGCGGTCCGCACGGCCCCACGCGGGC
>NZ_JBKJFM010000315.1:0-2229 GCF_046614825.1 Streptomyces nanhaiensis | reverse complement strand
CGGCCCCCACCGCAGCGCCCACGGCCGCTTCCCGTCCGTGCCCGAGCTGCGCGAGCTGCTCGACGGGGTGCCCGTCGCCCTCGCCGCGCTGCGCCAGGCGTGCGAGGCGGCCGGTGACGGCGCCGCCCTGCGCGAACTGGACGCCCGCGTGCGCCAGTCCGGGCGGCCCGGCGATCCGGGCCCGCTGCTCGCGGACCGGATCGCGCTGCTGGACCGGCCCGCGTTCGCCGGGTTCTTCGACACCGGTGGCACCACCCGCCCCTTCGCCATGCGCGATCTGGCGCACCCGCTGCGGGTGCGGATCGACCTGCCCGAACGCGGCCACGCCGAGGCCTCCCGGCTGCTGGCCCGGCTGCTGCTCGCCCAGTTCACCGCCTGCGCCCGCGACCGCGACGAACGCTCCCTGTTCGCCTGCCTGGTCCTCGACGACGCCGCGCACACCCTCACCCCCGCCTCAGTACGCGCCGTCCAGCGGCTGCGGACGGCCAACGCGGGGGTGGTGCTGGCGCTGCGCAGTCTGGACGAGGTGCCCGAGCCGCTGCGCGCGGCGGCGGTGGGGGCGGTCGGCTGCCGGGTGGTGCTGTCGGGGGTGAGCACCTGGGACGGCGAGGTGTTCGCGCAGGCGTGGGGCCGCGACTGGGTGAAGACCGAGGACGTCACCCACAACCCCGACTTCTCCGGCGGCACGCTCCGGCGTGCCCTGCGCGGGATCCGGGCCCTGTTCACCGGGGTGCGGGCGACCACCCGCTCGGTCACCGTGCGCACGGTCCAGCGCGAGCGCTGGTCCGCCTCCGATCTGGCGCACAAGGTGCCGCCGGGCCACGCGGTGGTGTCGCTGACCACCGTCCGGGGCGAGGCGAGCCCGCCGGTCCTCACCCGGCTCGGGGAGTAGCCGGGGCGCGCGTGCGGCGGCGCGGCGGGCGGGCGCACGACGGCGCGTACGGCCGTACGGTCGGTGGTGGCGCGGCCTTATCCTTGCTACCGCACGGACAGTACCCGCCGCCCTCCTCCCCCGCCTGCCGGGCCGCCGGCCGGCGGTCGACCGCCGGAAAGGGCCCCAGGTCAGCCATGCCGATCACCCTCGCCTCGCTGGTCCAGCACTCCTCCCTCAAGCTCGCCGTCCTCGCGGGCGAGGGGCGGCTGGACACCCCGGTGCGCTGGGCGCACGTCAGCGAGCTGGCCGACCCAGTGCCGTACCTGGAGGGCGGGGAACTGCTGCTGGTCACCGCGATGAAGCTCGACGTCGAGGACGCGGAGGCGATGCGCCGCTACGTCGCCCGCCTGGACGCCGCCGGGGTGGTCGGACTGGGCTTCGCGGCCGGGGTCGCCTACGACACGGTGCCGCCGGCGCTGCTGGACGCCGCCCGCGAGGCCGGCTTCCCGCTGCTTGAGGTGCCCCGGCGCACCCCGTTCCTGGCCATCGGCAAGGCGGTCTCGGCGGCCAACGCCGCCGAGCAGTACCGCGCGGTCAAGGCCGGGTTCGAGGCGCAGCGGGAGATGACCCGCGCCGTGCTCTCCGCGCGCGGCACATCCGGTCTGCTGGCGAAGCTGGCGGCCCACGTGGACGGCTGGGCCGCGCTCTACGACGTCTCCGGCGCGCTGGTCGCCGCCGCCCCGTCCTGGGCCTCCCGCCGTGCCGCCGAGCTGACCGGCGAGGTGCGGAGGCTGCGTGACCGCTCCGCCACCGCGAGCGCCGTGGTGAGCGGTACCGGAGGCCGGGCGGGCGACCGGGTGGAGCTGCAGTCGATCGGTTCCGGGCGCCGGGTCAGGGCCGTGCTCGCGGTCGGCACCGGCGCCCCGCCGGGCACCGCCGAGCGCTACGCCGTCAACTCCGCGGTGGCCCTGCTGACCCTGACCACCGAGCGCTCCCGCGCCCTGCTGGAGGCCGAGCAGAGGCTGGGCGCGGCGGTGCTGCGGATGCTGCTGGCGGGGGAGGCCGACCACGCCCGGGCGGTCGCCGGTTCGCTCTACGGCACGCTGCTGGACGAGCCGCTGCGGGTGGTCGTGGCCGAGGGCGCGACGGGGCGGCGCAGGACGGCGGACGCCCGGGAGGCCGGTGAGGACGGGAGCGGCGGCGCCGCGGGGGAGGCGGGCGAGCCGGAGGGTGCGCTGCCCGCCGGCGTGGAGGCGCTCGCCGAGAAGACCGAGTCGGCCGCCGCCCGGGCGGGGGAGTCGGTGCTGCTGGTCCGGCACGACCGGCGGCTGGTGGGACTGGTGGCGGACGGCGGC
>NZ_JBKJFM010000314.1:0-2244 GCF_046614825.1 Streptomyces nanhaiensis | reverse complement strand
CGCGGCGGTCGCAGACCGTGTCCGCGCGCCAGCGCGCACACCGCCTCGGCGCCGGCCAGGGAGTGGAAGCCGCCGTCGCAGACCGTGGCCGACGGCAGCCCGGCGGTGCCGGGCACCGGCAGGAAACCGACCTCGCCGGTGCCGCCGGAGGCGCCGCGGCGCAGTGCGCCGTCCAGGATCACGGCGGCCCCCACGCCGTGCCCCAGCCAGAGCAGGACGAAGGTGTCGCGGCCGCGTGCCGCGCCGAGGCGGTGCTCGGCGATGCCAGCGAGGTTCACCTCGTTCTCCAGGACCACCGGGACGCCCAGCCGTTCGCGGATCGCGGCCGGGACCCGGGCGTGCCAGGCCGGCAGCGTGCTGCCGCGGCCGAGGGCTCCGGTGGCCGGGTCGATCATGCCGGGGGCGCCGACGGCGACGGTGTGCAGCGTGGTGACGCCGCTCTCGCGCAGCGCCTCCCGCAGGGCGGTCACCGTCCGCTCCACCGGATCGCCCCCGCCGTCTCCGCCGTCTCCGGCGCCCGCACCGCCCCCGCCGCTTCCACCGTCCGCGCCGTCCCCGACCGGGAGTTGCGCTCCGCCGGCCGCACCGCCGGCGAGGTCCGCCAGGGCGAAGGAGACGCCGTCGGCGCGGAGGTCGACGGCCGCGACGTGGGCGCGGTCGGCGACCAGGCCGTACAGCCGGGCGTTGGGCCCGCGGCGGGCCTCCCCCGCCTGGCCGACGATCCGGACCAGCCCGTCGTCGGCCAGGCGCCGCAGCAGGTCGGCGACGCTGGGACGGGACAGCCCGGTCAGCTCCTTGAGCCGGCCGGCCGTCAGGGGGCCGTGCTCCACCAGCAGTTCCAGCGCGATCCGGTCGTTGATGGCGCGGGCGGTACGGGGCGACGCGGTACGCGCGGGGCGCCCTGCGGGGTGGGGCGGAGGTGCGGGGGCGGCGGGGGGCGCGGGCCGCGGGGGCGTGGTCATGCGGGAATCCTCGCAGATTTCCTTTTTCATTCAGGAAGCCTTCCTGATAGTTTACGCGCATGCCCTCCTCCCCCATCCGCCGGGCCCGGCGCTCGGTCGCCCTGGTTTTCGCCCTGCACGGCGCGGTCTCCGGCGGGTTCACCACCCGCATCCCCTGGATCCGGGACCAACTCGACCTGAGCAATGGTCAGTTGGGACTCGCCCTGGCCTTCCCCGCGATCGGCGCCTCGCTCGCCATGCCGCTGGCCGGACGCCTGGTGCACCGCTACGGCGGGCGGGCCGCCGTACGCGCCCTGCTCGCCCTGTGGTGCGCCTCCCTCGCGCTGCCCGCCCTCTCCCCCCACCTGGCGCCGCTGTGCGCCGCGCTCCTCGTCCTGGGCGCCTCCGCCGGGATGGCGGACGTGGCCATGAACGCGCAGGGCGTGGAGGTGGAGCGGCGCTACGGGCGCTCGATCATGTCCGGGCTGCACGGCATGTGGAGCGTGGGCGCGCTGCTGGGCTCGGCGGCCGGCGTGGGCGCCGTCCACCTCGGCCTGGACGCCCGGATCCACCTGGCGCTGGCCGCCGCCGCCCTGGCCGCCGCCGTTCCGGCGGCCTGCCGCGGGCTGCTGGACGTACGGCCCGCGCCGGGACAGGAGGCGCCGCCGCGCTTCGCGCTGCCGCCGCGTTCGGCCCTGCTGATCGGCGCGGTGGGGATGTGCGCGGTGCTCGCCGAGGGCGCGTCGATGGACTGGTCCGGTGTCTACCTCAGGGACGTCACCGGGGCGTCGGCGACGGTCGCGGCCGCGAGCTACACCGCGTTCGCCTGCACCATGGCCGCCGCCCGCCTGGCCGGCGACGCCGCCGTACGCCGCCTCGGCCCGGTGCGCACGGTGCGGATCAGCGGCGTTCTGGCCACCGCGGGCGGCGCGCTGGTGGTGGCCGCGCCCGGCCCGGTGGCGGGCGTCGCCGGGTTCGCGCTGCTGGGCGTCGGGATCGCCGTGGTGGTGCCGCTGGCCTTCGCCGCGGCCGGGCACAGCGGTCCGGCCCCCGGGCAGGCCATCGCCGGTGTCGCCACCATCACCTACACCACCGGACTGGCCGCGCCGACCGTGATCGGCCTCCTCGCCGAACTGGTCTCGCTGCGGGCCTCGTTCGCCCTGGTCACCGCCGCAACCGCCGTCCTCGTCCTGGCCGCCGGGGTGCTGGGCGCCCCCGCCCGGAGCGGCGTCGTCGCCCGCAGCGCCGGGGACACCCGGGCGGAGCTGCGGGGGAACTGACCCGAGCGGCACGGGCGGGCGCG
>NZ_JBKJFM010000313.1:0-2294 GCF_046614825.1 Streptomyces nanhaiensis | reverse complement strand
GGGGTCCAGGGCGTGGACGGGGCCGGCCGGTGCGGGTGCCTGCTGCGGGGCCGCGGGGGCCGCCGGGGGCGCGAAGCCAGGCGCCGGTCCGGCGGGCGGCGCGAAGCCGGGAGCCGCCTGCGGAGCCGGTGCGGGGGCGGGCGCGGACTCCTCCTCCATGACCTCACCGCCGAAGTGCTTCAGCAGCGCCTCCAGCCCTCCGTCGAACCCCTGCCCGACCGCCGCGAAGCGCCAGACGTCCTTGAGATAGAAGTCGCCGAGCATCACGGCCCGCTCGGTGGTGAACTCCGAGCCGTCGAACGAATAGCGCGCGACCTCCTCACCGCCCGCGACGATCCGCAGATAGCCGGGGTCGACCCGGGACATCTGCCCGTCGCCGTCGATGGTGGCGGTGAAGGAGAGCTTCTGGATGTTCGCGGGAATGCGGTCCAGCGTCACCCTGAAGGATTCGGTGTCGCCCGCCTGGGCGCCCAGCAGCCGGATCGCCCCCTCCGGTGACTCGGGCTGGTTGAAGAAGACGAAGTAGCGGTCGTCAGACAGCCGCTCGTCGGCGTCGAGACCGAAGCAGCTGATGTCGAAGGAGAGCCCCGGCGCGGAGATCCGTACGCCCACGTACAGGTCCGTCCCGGCTGTCAGATCGCTGATCCTGGCCTTGTGGCCTCGTTGGAATTCCCTGGCCATGCGTAACGACCGTCCCCCATCCGAAGCGGTGAATTGCGTTGCGCCAGGCTAACCGGTGCTTCCCCGGCTCACTCGCCCCCGTCGCGGGGAAGATTCGGCAGCCGGCCCGCGGCGATCACGCCCTCCAGGAATCCCCGGGCCCTCTCCGTGCGCGGGTAGGCCTCCAACAGCCGCCAGAAGTCCGGGCCGTGGCCGGGGACCAGCAGATGGGCCAGCTCGTGCAGGAGGACGTAGTCCAGGACGTACTCCGGCATGCCCTGCAGACGGTGGGAGAGGCGGATGCTGCCCTCGGCGGGGGTGCACGAACCCCAGCGGGTGTTCTGGTTGGTGACCCAGCGCACGGTGGCCGGGCGGGCGCGCCCGAGCAGGTACTGCTCGGACAGCCGCACCGCGCGGGCGGCCAGCTCTCCGTCGTCGAGCGTCCTCCTGCTCTCCTGGGCGGCCAGCTTGTCGAGCATGACGCCCACCCAGCGCCGCTCCTCCTCCTTCGACATCCGGGCCGGGATGAGGACGACGGTGCGGCCGCCCTCCCGGTAGGCGGAGACCGTGCGGCGGCGGCGTGCGCTGCGGCGGACCTCGACCGCGTCCGGCCGCGGTGCCGTACCGCCCGCGGCCGCGCCGTCCGGGCCGGGGCCCGGCTTCTCGACGCTGTTCAGCGGGTCTGCGGGCATGCCACGACGTTACCCGGCGGCGTCGGCGGAAGTCCCGCCTCCGGGTCGCTCGTGGGAACGCACGCCTCCGTGCGAGCCGTCGGCGCGCCTCCCGGGCGCCCCCGCACCTCCGGTACGACGAACGCCGCGCCCTGTGGACGGCTCTCCGCGGCGACCTCGGCGAAGGGCGCAGGCTGGAGCCGTCCGGCCCTCCCGGTGCCGGGTGCGCCGGCGGTGGTTCGGCGGCGGTTCGACAGTGCTTCGGCAGTGCTTCGGGAATGGCTCAGGGGGCTTGTTGTGCATCCGATGATCAAACCGGCGCTTCGGCGCGCCTGGCGGGACAGGAACACCGTCCGGTACGGGGTGGCGCCCGCGCACGCGGTGCTGCTGGGCCCGGTGGACACCGCGACCGGCGGTTTCCTGGAGCTCTTCGACGGCACCCGCAGCCTCCCCCAGCTCAGACAGGCCGCCGAGGCGATGGGGCTCGGGGCGGACGCGGCGGACCGGCTGGTGGCACGGCTGACGGCCGCGGGGCTGCTGGACGACGCCACGGCCCACCGGCGGGCGGCGGCCCGGGTGGACGACCGGCTCCGTCCGGACCTGGGGTCGCTCTCGGTGCTCCGGCCCGAACCGGGCGGCGGGGTGCGCCGGCTGGCCGCCCGGGCGGCGGCCCGGGTGCAGGTGCGCGGTGCGGGACGGGTCGGAGCCACGGTGGCGGCACTGCTGTCGGCGGCCGGGGTGGGGCAGGTGGATGTGGTGGACGGCGGCTGTGTGGCGCCGTGGGACACCGCGCCCGGGGGCATCGCCCCCGACCGGATCGGCGAGCGGCTGCTGGGGATGGGGTCGGCCAGGGAGCGCGGCCTGATGGAGTCCTTCCTGCGGGCCAGGCGGCGCGGCGAGCACACCGAGATCGACCTCGCCACGGGGGCGCCGGTCCGCCGCGGCGAGGCGGCGCCCCGGCTG
>NZ_JBKJFM010000312.1:0-2345 GCF_046614825.1 Streptomyces nanhaiensis | reverse complement strand
GCGGCCCTGCGCGAGGGGCGGCCCGGCCGGGCGGGGGAGCGGTACGCCCGCGCCACCGGCCGGATCCTGCTGCCCCATCTGCGCCACACCGCCCTGGCCGCCCGTCTCGCCCGCGGCCACCGCATCGTCGAGGCCGCCCTGCGCGCCTCCGCGACCGACCAGCGCGTCTTCGACGACCTCGTCGAACTCGGCCTCGCCCGCGGCCGGTTCACCCCCGCCCTCGCGTTCGGCCTCGGCCGGGCGCTCGCCGCATCCGCCCGCCCGACCGGCCGAACCCGGGAGCCAGTATGAGCACGCGCGTCCTCAGCGTTCGCGGCACCCTGCCCGAGCACCGCCACCGGCAGGAGGAGATCACCGAGTCCCTCGCCGCCATGCTGGCCGGCGGCACCGCCGACCGCGGCGTCGTCGAGCGGCTGCACCGCAACGTGTGCGTCGAGACCCGGCACACCGCGCTCCCGCTTCGGGAGTACGCCCGGCTGGGGGACTTCGGCCGGGCGAACGACGCCTTCATCCGGGCCGGCACCGAGCTCGGCGGCCGCGCGGTCGTCGAAGCGCTCAAGGACGCCGGCCTCGCCCCCGCCGACGTCGACTGCATCGTGTCGTGCACGGTGACCGGCCTGGCCGTCCCCTCGCTGGAGGCCCGCGTGGCGGCGGAGATCGGACTGCGCCCCGACGTGGTGCGCCTGCCGCTGGTCGGCCTCGGCTGCGTCGCCGGCGTGGCCGGCGTCGCCCGGCTGCACGACCTGCTGCGCGGCCGGCCGGACGGGGTCGCGGTGCTGATGTCGGTCGAGCTGTGCTCGCTCACCCTCCAGCGCGACGACGCCTCGGTCGCCAACCTCGTGGCCGGCGGCCTGTTCGGGGACGGCGCCGCGGCGGTGGTCGCCGTCGGCCCCGAACATCCGCTCGCACGCTCCGAGGACCCCGCCCAGCCCCTCGTGCTGGCCTCGCGCAGCCGCCTGTACCCCGACTCGGAGCGCGCGATGGGCTGGGACGTCGGCCCCGGAGGGCTCAGGATCGTGCTCGACGCCTCGGTCCCCGACCTGGTGCGCCGTCACATCGGCAGTGACGTGCGCGACTTCCTCGCCGAGCACGGTCTGACCGCCGGCGACCTCGGCTGGTACGTGGCCCACCCCGGCGGCCCCAAGGTCCTCCGCGCGCTGCAGGACGCGCTCGGGGTCGGGCGGGAAGCCCTGGCCGTGACCTGGGACTCGCTGCGCCGGATCGGCAACCTGTCCTCCGCCTCGGTGCTGCACGTCATGGCGGACACGCTCGCCGAACGCCCGCCCCGGCCCGGCTCCTACGGGCTGATGCTCGCCATGGGCCCGGGCTTCTGCTCCGAACTCGTCCTCCTGCGCGCCCCGGGCGGTGCGGAATGAGCGGCGAGCTCCTGTTCACCGCCCTGGTCGCGGCCGTCGGCCTGGAGCGGGTCGCCGAGCTGGCCGTGTCCCGCCGCAACGCCGCCTGGAGCTTCGCGCGCGGCGGTGTGGAACTCGGGCGGGGGCACTACCCGTTCATGGTGGCGCTGCACACGGGCCTGCTCGCCGGCGCGCTGGTGGAGGTGTGGGCGCGCCGGCCGGAGGTCCCGCCGGTGCTCGCCTGGGCCATGCTCGCCCTCGTCGCGGCCTCGCAGGCGCTGCGCTGGTGGTGCATCGCCACCCTGGGCCGGCAGTGGAACACCCGGGTGATCGTCGTGCCCGGCGCCGCACGGGTGACCGGCGGTCCCTACCGCCGCCTGCCGCACCCGAACTACCTGGCCGTCGTCGTCGAGGGACTGGCCCTGCCGCTGGTCCACTCGGCCTGGATCACGGCGGCCGTCTTCACGGTGCTGAACGGCTTCCTGCTGGCCGCCCGCGTCCGCACCGAGGACGCCGCACTGGCGCGACTGGCCTGAGATGCCCGGGGGAAGGGCCATCGTGGACCTCCTCGTCGTCGGCGGAGGGCCGGCCGGCCTCGCCACCGCCCTGCACGCGGTCCGGGCGGGGCTCGAGGTCACCGTCCTCGAACAGCGCGCCGGCACCGTCGACAAGGCGTGCGGCGAGGGGCTGATGCCGGGGGCCGTCGCCGCCCTGGCCGCGCTCGGCGTGCATCCGGCCGGGCACCCGCTGCGGGGCATCCGGTACGTGGCCGGCCCCCACCGGGCCTGCGCCCCCTTCCGGGCGGGCCCGGGCCGCGGGGTGCGCCGCACCGTGCTGCACGCGGCGCTGCGCGCGGCGGCACTGGCGGCGGTGGGCAGGTAGACGGCCTGTGCCTGGCCCGTGGAGGTGCGCACGGGCAGGCGGGTGGTCTCGGTCTTGCCGAAGACGAAGCTGGTGAAGGCGTCGGTGACGGCGGTCAGCGGATCGAAC
>NZ_JBKJFM010000311.1:0-2389 GCF_046614825.1 Streptomyces nanhaiensis | reverse complement strand
TTGGCCGAGCCGGAGCGCGCGGCGGGCCGGTGCTGGCGGCCGGGCGGCCGGGACGACCTGGAGGACCTGGCGCGGCGGGCCGGGCTGCGCCCCGACGGCTCGGGCCGGGTGGCGTGCCCCTTCGGCTACGCCGATCTGGACAGCGCGGTGCGCGGGCTGGTCTCGACCGGTCTGTACGACGCGGCCGTCCGGGCGACGGACGAGGAGCAGGTCGCCAAGGAACTGGCCGAGGCGCTGCGCCCGCACGTACGGCCGGACGGCACCGTGTGGATGCAGAACCTGTTCCGCTACGTGGTCGCCATGACCTGAGGGTGCCGCCGGCCGCGGGCGGGCGGCGAACGCGCGGAGGGGCGGCGCCGGGGCCTTTCGCCGTCCCGGCGCCGCCCCTCCGCGCGGGCCGCCCACCCGGCCCGCCCGGCCGTACGGGCGGCCCGCGTCACCGGCCGGTCACTTGGGCGGGAGCATGTCCTTGAACTCCTGGGGCAGCTCGAAGTCCTCCGGCCCCTGGCCGCCGGGCAGCCCGAAGGCGCCGCCCTGGCCCGCGGCGCGGCGCTCGGCCACGGCCTGCTCCTCGGCCTTGCGCTTCATCGGGTTGCCCGAGCGCTGCTTGCCCCTGGCCTTCTTCGGCTGCTTGCCCTTCTTCCGGGCACCGCCTCCCATCCCCGGCATGCCCGGCATCCCGGGCATCCCCGGCATGCCGCCGCCCTGGGCCATGCGGGACATCATCTTGCGGGCCTCGAAGAAGCGCTCCACGAGGTTCTTCACCGCGCTGACGTCCACGCCGGAGCCGCGGGCGATGCGGGCCCGCCGCGAACCGTTGATGATCGTGGGGTCGGTGCGCTCGGCCGGGGTCATCGACTTGATGATCGCGGCGGTGCGGTCCACGTCGCGCTCGTCGATGTCGTTGATCTGCTCCCGGATCTGCCCCATGCCGGGCATCATCCCCAGCAGCTTGGAGATGGAGCCCATCTTGCGGACCTGCTCCATCTGGGCCAGGAAGTCGTCGAGGGTGAACTCCTTGGGACCCTTGGCCAGCTTGGCGGCCATCTGCTCGGCCTCTTGCCGGCTGAAGGTCTGCTCGGCCTTCTCGATGAGGCTGAGGACGTCGCCCATGCCCAGGATTCGGGACGCCATGCGGTCCGGGTGGAACGCGTCGAAGTCGTCCAGCTTCTCGCCGTTGGAGGCGAACATGATCTGGCGGCCGGTGACGTGCGCGATCGACAGGGCCGCGCCGCCGCGGGCGTCGCCGTCGAGCTTGGAGAGCACCACGCCGTCGAAGCCGACGCCGTCGCGGAACGCCTCGGCGGTGTTGACCGCGTCCTGGCCGATCATGGCGTCGACGACGAAGAGGGTCTCGTCGGGGCGTACGGCGTCGCGGATGTCGGCGGCCTGCCGCATCATCTCGGCGTCGATGCCCAGGCGGCCGGCGGTGTCGACGACGACGACGTCGTACTGCTTGGCGCGGGCGTACTCGATGGAGTCCTCGGCGACCTTCACCGGGTCGCCGACGCCGTTGCCCGGCTCGGGCGCGTAGATGCCCACGCCCGCGCGCTCGGCGACGACGGTGAGCTGGTTGACGGCGTTGGGGCGCTGCAGGTCGCAGGCGACCAGCAGCGGGGTGTGGCCCTGTGCCTTGAGCCAGCGGCCCAGCTTGCCCGCGAGCGTGGTCTTGCCCGCGCCCTGCAGACCGGCGAGCATGATCACCGTCGGCGGGTTCTTGGCGAACCGCAGACGGCGGGTCTCGCCCCCGAGGATGCCGATCAGCTCCTCGTTGACGATCTTGATGACCTGCTGGGCCGGGTTCAGGGCCTTGGAGACCTCGGCGCCGAGGGCGCGCTCCTTGACCTGCTTGATGAAGGCCCGCACCACGGGCAGTGCGACATCCGCCTCCAGCAGGGCGATACGGATCTCGCGCGCCGTGGCGTCGATGTCCGCCTCGCTCAGACGGCCCTTGCCCCTGAGGTTCTTGAACGTCGCTGTGAGGCGATCGGAGAGAGTGTCGAACACGTCGGTCGCGGATCCTTCGCGTTGGTGGCGGTGTCGGCGGTCGACCTCCAAGAGTATCCGCCCGCCCGCGGTCCGGTCAGCCGCCCAGGGCCCGCTCCAGTTCCGCCGCGAGGCGGGCGGCCTCGCCCGGCGGCAGCGGGGCGCCGTCGGGTCCGGTGACGTAGAAGGCGTCCACCGCGTTGGCGCCCAGGGTGCCGACGCGGGCGCTGCGCACGGTGACGCCGGCGTCCTCCAGGGCCCGTCCGATGCGGTACAGCAGCCCCGGGGCGTCCTGGGCGCGCACCTCGATGACCGTCGCCAGCCGTGACCCGGCCGGGGCGACGGTCACCTTCGGCGGCGGGGCCCCGGCTCCGCGCCGGCGGTCGCGGCCCAGGTGGGCCCG
>NZ_JBKJFM010000310.1:0-2473 GCF_046614825.1 Streptomyces nanhaiensis | reverse complement strand
GACGGCGACGACCCGGGCACCGGCCTGAGCGTGGTCGAGACCCTCGGCCTGTACGTCGTGGCGCCCCTCGCCCTGTTCGCGATCATCGCCGCGCTGGTGCTGGTCGGCGACAAGTCCTCGCGCCCGCGCGGCCAGCGCGGCCGCGGCCCGGACCAGGGGGAGGGCGAGCAGCGCGCCGGTGCCCTCGCCCGCGGTGACGCCGTGGTCCAGCAGCGGGTCGAGCGCCATCCGGTCCAGCGCCTTGGCCTGCGCGGGCTCGCCGCTCGCCGACCCGGCCAGCCACCAGTCCGGCGCCCGGAACGCCACGCGCTGGGCGACCAGCGCGCACGCGGCGGAGACCACGCCGTCGAGGATCACCGGGGTGCGGCGCACGGCCGACTGGAGCAGGAAGCCGGTGATCGCGGTCAGGTCCGCCCCGCCCACGGTCGCCAGCAGCCTCAGCTGGTCCCCCAGGACGGGCCGGGCGCGGCGCAGCCCGTCGCGGATCGCCGCGCACTTGCGCATCCAGGCGAGGTCGTCGATGCGCCCGCCGCCGCGGCCGGTGACCACGGAGGCGTCGGTGCCGCACAGGGCCGCGACCAGCACCCCGGCCGCCGTGGTGCCGCCGACGGAGACGTCGCCCAGGACCACCAGGTCGGTCCCGGCGTCGGCCTCCTCGTCGGCGACGGCCATCCCGGCCCGGAAGGCGCGCTCGGCCTCCTCGGCGGTCAGGGCGTCCTCGACGTCCAGCCGCCCGCCGGAGCGCCGCACCCGGTGGCGGACGACATCCTCGGGCAGCCCGCCCGGGTCGCAGTCCAGCGACATGTCGACGATCCGCAGCGGCACGTCGAGGCGGCGCGAGAGCACCGCCACCGGACTCGTGCCGTCCAGGGCGGCGCGTACCAGGGCATGCGCGCCCCCGGCCGGCCGGGCGGAGACACCCAGTTCCGCCACCTTGTGGTCCCCGGCGAACAGCACGGCCTTCGGCCGCGAGACCGGCTCCACGGGAACGCGGCCCTGCGCCGCCGCCAGCCACTCGCCCAGTTCGTCCAGCCGGCCCAGCGCCCCGGCCGGCAGACCGGTGCGGGCGCGCCGCTCCTCGGCGTCCCGGCGGACGCCGCTGTCGGGACGCTCGATGAGGTCGCCGAAGTCGTCGAGGTTCAGGCTGCCGTCACTCATGGGGCCGACACTACCGTCCCCCGCACCGCCCCTGACCTGTGCTCAGCCGCGCAGCGGCAGGGCCGTGCCCGCCGTGACCAGCAGGACGTGCTCGCACTCGGCGGCCACCGCCGCGTTCAGCCGGCCCAGCTCGTCGCGGAAGCGGCGGCCCGCGGCGGTGGCGGGCACCACCCCCGAGCCGACCTCGTTGCTGACCGCCACCACCGTGCGGGAGGCGGCGCGGAAGGCCGCGACCAGGGCGCCGGTCCGCTCGGCCAGCGCGCGGGGGGCCTCGCCGCTCCTCCAGCGGTCGTCGTCCCAGGCCCCGGCGCGGTCCATCGCGTCGGTCAGCCACAGGGCCAGGCAGTCGACCAGCATCGGCGGTGCGTCCTCGGCGGTCAGCAGCGGCACCAGGTCGCAGGTCTCGGCCGTGCGCCAGGAGGGCGGGCGGCGCTCCCGGTGGGCCGCCACCCGCGCCGCCCACTCCCGGTCGCCGTCCCGGGCGCCGCCCGTGGCGACGTACAGCACGTCCGGGAAGGCCGCCAGCCGGCGCTCGGCCTCGGCGGACTTGCCCGAGCGCGCGCCGCCCAGGACCAGCGTGCGCCGGGGCAGATCGGGGACCGCCCGGTAGTCGCCGACCACCACCGTGGCGCCGTCCGGCTCGGTACGGGCCCCCGCGGCGGCCAGCCGCCGGTGCAGCTCCGGACCGGGCGGCACGTCGTGGTCGATGTGGACGGCCAGCACGTCCGTGGTCGGGCCCACGGCCCCGGCCGCCCGCAGCCGGGCCAGCGCGTCGGGACGGCCCAGGACGTCCATCAGCACCAGGGCGTACGGCGCGGGCGAGCCTCCGGGCGGCAGGCCCGCGGGACCGGCGCCCGGCGGCAGGTACAGCAGGCGCTCGCCGTCGGGCCCGCCGATCTCGTACCCGGTGCCCGGCGCGTCCAGCGCCACCGCCCGCACCCGGTGGCCGCTGATCAGGGTCAGCCTCCGCCCGTCCGGCACCCGCACCGGCGCGGGCAGCCCGGCCGGGACCTCCGGCGCAGGCCCCTGGTGGGGGTGGGACAGCAGCACCTGCCGCACACCGTGCAGGGAACTGCCCGCGCGGGCGGCCGCCAGGGCCGCGCCGGGGGTCAGGTCGAGCAGCAGGACGCCGTCCACGAGCAGCGCGGTCGCCGCCCGCGCCTCCGCACGGGCGGCGGTGGCGCAGGCCGCGCAGGGTCGCGATGGAGGTGACCAGGAACATCGTGATCATCGGGAAGATGCCCAGCAGCGAGGCTCCGATGCGGTCGAAGAGTTCGCGGTCGTCGGCGTAGACGTAGTACAGCAGGACCGTCAG
>NZ_JBKJFM010000030.1:0-44252 GCF_046614825.1 Streptomyces nanhaiensis | reverse complement strand
AGGGCGATGTCAGGTTAAGCGCATATATGACAGGTATGGTGGATTGCGTGCGGGGCGGTGTCCGCCCGGCCGCCGCCCCCGGGGCCGGAGGCGCGCAACCCGGCCAGCAACCGCCCGCGCCGGGACAGCAGTTCGGTGCGCCGGGCCTCCAGCCGCCACAACTCGGCGTCGATCTCCCGCACCTGCTGCGGCACCGGGCCGGTGAGCGGCAGCGCGCACCGGGGGCAGGCGGCCGCCGGCGGACCGGGGGCGAGTGGCAGTGAGCAGCCGGGGCAGTAGGCAGGCGGTGGGAGGTTCGGCATGCGCGGAGTGTGGCGCGTACGAGGGCGATCGGTCATGCGCGGTGGTACTCAGGGCCGTCTGAGTACCACCGCGCCCCGTGCGGAGGGAGGGTGACGCGATGGGCCTGAGCCACTACCGCTTCCGCAGCGTCTGGGATCTGGACACACCGCCCGGGGACGTCTACGCCGTCCTGGAGCGGGCCGCGGAGTACCCCGAGTGGTGGCCGCAGGTGCGCGAGGTCGTCTGGCGGGAGGACGGCGGCGGCGGGGGAGGGGAGCGGGCGGCCGGCTCCGCCCGTATCCGCTCCCTGCTCCCCTACGACCTGCGGATCACCGCCCGGCTCACCCTCCGAGACCCCGCCGCCCGGGTCCTGGCGATCGAGCTGGACGGCGACCTGGAGGGCTGGGCCCGCTGGCGGCTCGCCCCGCGCGCCACCTCGCACGGCGCTCCGCACGGCTCCGCCCCGCGTGCCGTCAGCGGCACCCGGGCGGTCTTCGAGCAGGAGGTGGAGGCCCGCAGACCCCTCCTGAGGCTGCTGGCGCTGCCCGGCCGTCCGCTGTTCGCGGCCAACCACGCGCTGATGATGCGCGCCGGGCACCGCGGGCTGCGCCGCCGGCTGGGGGAGGGCCCACCGGGAGGGCGCGGGAAGGAGTTTGGATGAACACCCGCGATCCCTGTATGGTTCTCGTCGTGCCGCAGGGCACCGCGAGGGCGATTAGCTCAGCGGGAGAGCGCTTCGTTCACACCGAAGAGGTCACTGGTTCGATCCCAGTATCGCCCACCGCCCGGGAGGCCGGTTCCGTCAGACGGAACCGGCCTCCCGCGTTTCGCGCCCATGCTCCCGGCCCGTCTCCTCCGGGACGGTCCCGGACGGCTCTCGGACCGCTCCCGGCTCGGACCGCTCTCAGACCGCGGCCGGGACCTCCGTCCGCAGCGGCCACGCCGGATCGACCACCTCGTCGGACCCGTTGCGGGCGAACCACGCCTGCAACCCGCGCGCCTGGGCCGCGTGCCAGACCGACTGCAGGGTGTGCAGCTCGGCCGGCGACAGCGAGGACAGCCGCCGCGAGTGGCGGCGCCCCACCTCCCGCACGACCTCCAGCGCCGCCGTGGCGTCCGCGGCGGCGTCGTGGGCCTCGGCCAGTTCCACGCCGTAGTGCTCGCACAGCGCGGCCAGGGTGCGGCGGCCCTTGCGGTAGCGGTCCAGGTGCTTGTCCAGCACCCGCGGGTCGAGCACGCACAGCGTCCCGGAGCCGGAGGTGTCGCCCAGCGAGGCGCCGTGGTGCCGCCGCAACTCCCGGTCCAGCAGCGTCAGGTCGAACGGCGCGTTCATCACCACCAGCGGCAGCCCCTCGGCGGTGCGCTCCGCCAGGGCCGCCGCGATCTCCCCGAGGGCCTCCGCGGGGCGGCGGCCGTGCTCGCGCAGATGCTCCCCGGTCAGGCCGTGCACCTCAGCCGCCCGTTCGGGCACCGGCACCCCCGGGTCCACCAGCCAGCGCACGGCGCGCACCTCGGCCCCCGGTGCGTCCTGCACCACCAGCGCGGCCGAGACGATCCGGTCCCGCTCCGGATCCACCCCCGTGGTCTCGGTGTCGAATGCGGCGAGCGGTCCCTCGTACCACACCGTCATGCTCTGCTTCCCCTCCGTGTCGAGACCGGGACCGTCCCGGCGGGCGGGCGCACACGGCGGCGCGTACGCCCGTCGCCCGTCTTGATACCTCACCCGGCTCGCGGCCAACCCCGGCCGCCCTGGACCGGGCCGTAACCGTTTCGCGGCGGGGGCGTCCGGCTCGGTACGATTCACGGTGCGCGGCGATCGCCCGCGCCTCGGGCCGATCCCGAGACGGGGAGACCCGAGACGACAGCAGTCAGGAGAGACCGGTGACGGACGTCCGTGTGATCATCCAACGCGATTCCGAGCGGGAAGAACGCGTGGTGACCACGGGCACCACGGCCGCCGATCTCTTCGCCGGCGACCGCGCGATCGTCGCCGCCCGCGTCGGCGGGCAGCTGAAGGACCTGGCGTACGCCGTCGCCGACGGCGACGAGGTCGAGCCCGTGGAGATCTCCTCCGAGGACGGGCTGAACATCCTGCGGCACTCCACCGCGCACGTCATGGCCCAGGCCGTGCAGGACCTCTTCCCCGAGGCCAAGCTCGGCATCGGCCCGCCGATCAAGGACGGCTTCTACTACGACTTCGACGTCGCCGAGCCGTTCACCCCGGACGATCTGAAGCGCATCGAGAAGCGGATGCAGGAGATCGTCAAGCGCGGCCAGCGCTTCTCCCGCCGTGTGACCAGCGACGAGGAGGCCCGCGAGGAGCTGGCCGGCGAGCCGTACAAGCTGGAGCTGATCGGCCTCAAGGGCAATGCGGCCGAGGCCGCCGAGGGGGCCTCGGCCGAGGTCGGCGCGGGCGAGCTGACCATCTACGACAACCTCGACGCCAGGACCGGCGAGCTGTGCTGGAAGGACCTGTGCCGCGGTCCTCACCTGCCCACCACCCGCACCGTCCCGGCGTTCAAGCTGATGCGGTCGGCCGCCGCGTACTGGCGGGGCAGCGAGAAGAACCCGCAGCTCCAGCGGATCTACGGCACCGCCTGGCCGTCGAAGGACGAGCTGAAGGCGTACCTGGAGTTCCTGGCGGAGGCCGAGAAGCGCGACCACCGCAGGCTCGGCGCGGAGCTGGACCTGTTCTCCATCCCCGAGGACATCGGCTCCGGCCTGGCCGTCTTCCACCCCAGGGGCGGCATCATCCGCCGCGTGATGGAGGACTACTCGCGCAGGCGGCACGAGGAGGCGGGCTACGAGTTCGTCTACACCCCGCACGCCACCAAGGGGAAGCTGTTCGAGAAGTCGGGCCACCTGGACTGGTACGCCGACGGCATGTATCCGCCCATGCAGCTCGACGAGGGCGTGGACTACTACCTCAAGCCCATGAACTGCCCCATGCACAACCTGATCTTCGACGCGCGGGGGCGCTCCTACCGCGAACTGCCGCTGCGGCTGTTCGAGTTCGGCACCGTGTACCGCTACGAGAAGTCGGGCGTCGTCCACGGCCTGACCCGGGCGCGGGGCTTCACCCAGGACGACGCGCACATCTACTGCACCAAGGAGCAGATGGCGGACGAGCTCGACTCGCTGCTGACCTTCGTGCTGAACCTGCTGCGCGACTACGGCCTGGAGGACTTCTACCTGGAGCTGTCCACCAAGGACCCGGAGAAGTTCATCGGGACGGACGAGAACTGGGAGGAGGCCACCGAGACCCTGCGCCGGGCCGCCGAGAAGCAGGGTCTGGAGCTGGTCATGGACCCGGGCGGCGCCGCCTTCTACGGCCCGAAGATCTCGGTGCAGGCGCGCGACGCCATCGGCCGGACCTGGCAGATGTCGACCATCCAGGTCGACTTCAACCTTCCCGAGCGCTTCGACCTGGAGTACACCGCCCCCGACGGCTCCCGGCAGCGGCCGGTGATGATCCACCGCGCGCTGTTCGGCTCCATCGAGCGGTTCTTCGCCGTGCTGCTGGAGCACTACGCGGGCGCCTTCCCGGCCTGGCTGGCACCTGTCCAGGCGGTCGGCATCCCGATCGGCGACACCCATGTGCCCTACCTGGAGGAGTTCGCCGCCAGGGCGAAGGCGAAGGGGCTGCGGGTGGAGGTGGACTCCTCCTCGGACCGGATGCAGAAGAAGATCAGGAACGCCCAGAAGAGCAAGGTGCCGTTCATGGTCATCGCCGGTGACGAGGACATGGCCAACGGCGCGGTCAGCTTCCGCTACCGCGACGGCTCGCAGAAGAACGGCGTGCCCCTCGACGATGCGATCGCGGAGATCGCCAAGGCCGTCGAGGACCGCGTCCAGGTCTGACCGCCGCACAAGGGGGCGTGCCTGCGGAGCACCGGTGCTCCGCAGGCACGCCCCCGTCGTCGTCCCGCCCCACCGGCCCGCCGCGGCCCGGTGAAGTCCTATGCTGGCCCGCATGAGCAGCGAGCCGGAGCAGCAGATCGGAGTGGGGTCGCCGGACGCCTTCCAGCGCCTGTGGACGCCTCACCGGATGGCCTACATCCAGGGGGAGAACAAGCCGAGCGGCCCGGGCGCCGGTGACGGCTGCCCGTTCTGCACGATCCCGGCCAAGTCCGACGAGGACGGGCTGGTGATCGCCCGGGGCGAGCTGGTGTACGCGGTGCTCAACCTCTACCCGTACAACGGCGGCCACCTGATGGTGGTGCCCTTCCGGCACGTCGCCGACTACACCGGTCTCACCGAGGAGGAGACGGTGGAGCTGGGCGACTACACCAAGCGGGCCATGAAGGCGCTGCGCGCGGCCTCCGGGGCGCAGGGGTTCAACATCGGCATGAACCAGGGCGAGGTCGCGGGCGCCGGGATCGCCGCCCACCTCCACCAGCACATCGTGCCGCGCTGGGGAGGCGACACCAACTTCATGCCGGTGGTGGGCCACACCAAGGTGCTGCCGCAACTGCTGGCCGACACCCGGCGGATGCTGGCCGAGAAGTGGCCCGCGGGGGCCTGAGGCACCCAGGCCCCCGCCGCCGCACGCACGGCAGGCACCGCAACACCGCGCAGACCACCGCGCACGGCCCGCGGGGCCCGTACGACCGGAAACCGGTACCCGTACGGATCACGCGGGCCGTGCGCGAGGCCCGGAGGGGCTGATCAGGCGTTGTACGCGTCTGCGTTGCCCGGCTCGGCGGCCTGCACCTGGCCGCTGAGGCTCAGGGAGCGGGCGTTGAACTTCTCGACGTCCACGTTGTTCTCCTTGAGCACCTTCAGGGCCGCCGTGTGCACCACCCGCAGCACCGGGGTGGCCGCGCGCAGGGCGTCGTCGGCCATGAAGCGGTGGCGCCAGGGCTTGTCGGCCCACACGTGCCGCAGCCCGAAGGGCTCGGGAAGGCTCAGCTTGCCGCCCAGGAAGTCCAGCACCGGCGGGAACCACGTCAGCGGGGCGCGCGCCGCCAGCCGCACCACCTCGCGGGCCTCGATCAGCGGCAGCTCGATGTCCTTGGTCTCCCAGAACCGGACGGTCTTGGAGACCGTCTTCTTCCTCGGCGAGGGCTTGGAGAAGAACACCGGGTGCACCGGGCCGAGCGCGTGGCCGGTGACCTCGATGCGCAGGGTGTGGTGCAGCACGGTCACGTTGACCAGCAGGGTGAGCACGAGCTGGCCGTCCCACAGCACGAACTGGACGCCGAGGTAGTGGCGGTTGCCGCTGCCGAACTGCTGCTCGTTGCAGATCCGCTGGACCTCGAACTCCTTGACGCTGTACGCCTCGACGTTCTGGCCGTCGGGCCGGGAGACGTCCGAGGCGCCCTCCCCGACCGGGGCGACGACCCAGTGCCGGACGGAGGGCCTGGGGAAACCGCCGGTGTGCAGCGGGGTGCGCTCCAGCATCCGGAGCTGGTCGTGGATCGCGCGCGCCACGTCCCAGCTGCGGAAGGGGTTGATCTCGGTGCCGGGGGAGGCCGGCACCAGCTCCTCGGCGAGCTGCCAGCTCCCCCAGCGGGTGCCCATGCCGAGTATCCCCTTGGGGCCGGCGTAGAAGACCACGTTGCTGCGCTGCTCGGCCGTCAGCTTGGCCAGGTTCAGCCTGATGCTCTCCGCGCCCGCGTCGCCGGGGGCGTGCGGCACCGCCTCGGGGATCTTGGCGCCGATGCCGCCGCCCGACAGCAGGCCCTCCCAGCGGGAGCGCAGGTCCTTGGCGTACCGCTCGCAGATCTGCTTGGCCAGCAGCCAGCCCACGACCGGGGCGACCAGCATCACGCGCAGGTAGATCGCCCAGAAGCCGGTGAACGGCAGCTTCAGCACGAAGACCGCCGCCAGCACGCCGAGCGCGACGAGCACGCCCATGCCCAGCGCCCCGGCCCGGCGGTCCTGCGCGCCCGCCAGCGTCCGGCGCAGCTGGAAGCCTCCGAGCCACAGCAGGACGCCGGGCAGGAAGAGGACTCCGAAGAGCACCATCACCGCCGTCAGCCGGGCGTCGCGCTCCCGGCGGATGCGGTTGGCCGCCAGGCAGTGCTCGACCACGACCTGCGGCTCGCAGCCGAAGGACTGGATCAGCGCTTTGCGGGCGCCGCCGAGCATCCGGGACTGGACCGCGCGGGAGAAGGCCTCGCCCAGGTTCGGCTCGAACAGCGAGAAACGGGGCGCGGAGACCTTGGCCGCGTCGTTCGCCGCGAGCAGGTCCGTCACCGGGCCGTCGCGGTAGGCGGCCGAGGCCAGCGCCTGGGTGGCGGCGGTCTGCCCGCCGCCCGCGCCGGTCAACGGGACCTGCGCGCCGGGACTGAAGTCGTACGCGCCGTTCCCGTCATCGAAGCCCGCCAATGGTGCCCCCACTCCGCTCGCGCCGTCCGACGTCAGGCTCGTACCGACCGTTCCCAACCACGGCCCGCCGCACACCTTCTCGGTGCCCGCCCGTGCCGGACCCGACGCCGCGGCGTTCAGCGTACCGTCACCGCGGGGTCACGCCACGCGGCTTTCGGCCTGCCCGCGGATCCGCTCCGCGACCTGCCGCGGCACCGGCTCGTGGCGCAGGTAGGAGCGGGAGAAGCGGCCCGTGCCGTGCGAGAGGGACCGCAGGTCCACCGCGTAGCGGCCGATCTCCGACTGGGGGGCCTCCGCGCGCACCAGGGTGCTGCCGCCGGGGATCTGCTCGGTGCCCACCACCCGGCCGCGCCGCCCCGACAGATCGCTCATCACCGCGCCCACGTACTCGTCGGCGACCGTCACCCGCACCTCGTCGACCGGTTCCAGCAGGTGGATCCGCGCGCCGGCGGCGGCCTCGCGCAGCGCCAGGGCGCCCGCCGTCTGGAAGGCGGCGTCGGAGGAGTCCACCGAGTGGGCCTTGCCGTCGACGAGGGTGACGCGCACGTCCACCAGCGGATGGCCGGTGGCCACCCCGCGTGCCGCCTGGGCCCGCACCCCCTTCTCCACCGAGGGGATGAACTGGCGCGGCACCGCGCCCCCCACCACCTCGTCGGCGAACTCGACGCCCGAACCGGCCGGCAGCGGCTCCACGGTGATCTCGCAGACGGCGTACTGGCCGTGGCCGCCGGACTGCTTGACGTGCCGCCCCCGCGCCGAGGCCCGTTCGGCGAAGGTCTCGCGCAGGGCCACCCGGTGGGGCACGGCGTCCACCCGGACGCCGTAGCGGGTGCGCAGCCGCTCCAGCGCCACGTCCCGGTGGGCCTCGCCCATGCACCACAGCACCAGCTGGCGGGTGTCGGGGTTCTGCTCCAGGCGGAGGGTGGGGTCCTCGGCGGTCAGCCGCGCCAGCCCCTGGGAGAGCCTGTCCTCGTCGCTCCTGGCGTGCGCCTGGACGGCCACCGGCAGCAGCGGGTCGGGCATCACCCACGGTTCCATCATCAGCGGATCGCCCTTGTCCGACAGGGTGTCGCCGGTCTCGGCCCTGGTGAGTTTGGCGACACAGGCCAGATCGCCCGCCACGGCCAGCGGCACGTGCCGCTGCTGCCCGCCGAAGGGGCTGGTCAGGGCGCCGACGCGCTCGTCCACGTCATGGGGCCGCCCGGTGGGGGCGCCGTCGTGGTCCGTCAGCCCGTGGCCGCAGACGTGCACGGGGACGTCCGGGCGCAGGGTGCCGGAGAAGACCCGCACCAGCGACATCCGCCCGACGTAGGGGTCGGAGGACGTCCTTATCACCTCGGCCGCCAGCGGGCCGTCGGGGTCGCACTCCAGCGGGGGGCGGGGCCGTCCGTCGGGGGTGGTGACCGGGGGTATCTCGCGCTCCTGCGGGGTGGGGAAGCCGCGGGTGACCAGCTCCAGCAGCTCCACCGTGCCCAGGCCCTGCCGGGCTCCCTCCGCGGCGGGGGCCGCGGCCAGGACGGGGTGGAACACACCGCGGGCGACGGCCTTCTCCAGGTCCCGCACCAGCGTCTCCACCTCGACGTCCGCACCGCCGAGGTAGCGGTCCATCAGGGTCTCGTCCTCGCTCTCGGCGATGATGCCCTCGATCAGCCGGGCGCGGGCGTCGGCGATCAGCGGAAGGTGCTCGGGGTCCGGGGCGCGCTCGGCGCGCTCGCCGGTGGAGTAGTCGCAGATCCGCTGCGACAGCAGCCCGATCAGCCCGGCGACCGGTGCGTGCCCGTCGGGTCCCGGCTCTCCGAACATGGGCAGGTACAGCGGGAGCACGGCGTCGGGGTCGTCGCCGCCGAAGACCCGCCGGCAGATGTCGGTCATCTCCGCGAAGTCGGCGCGGGCCGCCTCCAGACGGGTGACGACGATGGCGCGCGGCATCCCGACCGCGGCGCACTCCTCCCACACCAGCCGGGTCGACCCGTCCACGCCGTCGGCGGCCGATACGACGAAGAGGGCCGCGTCCGCGGCCCGCAGGCCGGCCCGCAGCTCCCCGGTGAAGTCGGCGTAGCCGGGGGTGTCCAGGAGGTTGACCTTGACCCCGTCCCACTCCAGGGGGACCAGGGAGAGCTGGACCGAGCGCTGCTGCCGGTGCTCGATGTCGTCGTGGTCGGAGACGGTGGTGCCGTCCTCGACCCGGCCCGCGCGGACCAGCGCACCCGAGGTCCGGGCGAGCGCCTCGACCAGTGTCGTCTTCCCCGCGCCGCTGTGGCCGACCAGCACCACGTTCCGGATGGAACCGGGCCGGTCGGCCACCGGCGCCCTTCCCGCGGCCCCGGTGTGCGTGCTCGTCCTGTCGCCCATGTCCTCCGCCTCCCGGTCCGTGCGGCTGGGTCGGATGGTCGTGCCGGATCGCACGAGAGGTGCTCCTTCGAGCTTTCCACCGCCACCGGAGTACGTCCATACGTGGCATTAGCCGCTACTCGGCGTAAGAGCGCGGGAAATCTCCGTTCGCGCGCGAAGCGCGCCCGACAGGGCGAAACCGGCCTCCCCGGTCCGCCCTTCGAGGCCGCAGCCGCGGCCGCCGTGACGCACCGGCGGCGCCCCGGACGCGGCTGGCTACGATGGGCGCGCCGACGGCCCCCCGGCCGCCGGCCCACCTCGACCTCCGGGAAGGCCATGCTGAACAAGTACGCGCGTGCGTTCTTCACGCGTGTTCTCACACCGTTCGCCGCCCTGCTCCTCCGGCTGGGGGTCAGTCCCGACACGGTCACGCTCATCGGCACCGGCGGAGTCATGGCGGGGGCGCTGGCCTTCTTCCCCCGCGGCGAGTTCTTCTGGGGCACCGTCGTCATCACCCTGTTCGTCTTCTCCGACCTGGTCGACGGCACCATGGCGCGGCAGTCGGGCCGCTCCAGCCGCTGGGGCGCCTTCCTGGACTCCACCCTCGACCGCATCGCCGACGCGGCCGTCTTCGGCGGCATCGCGCTGTGGTACGCGGGCGGGGGCGACGACCCGGTGCTGTGCGCGGTGGCGATCTTCTGCCTGGCGAGCGGCCAGGTGGTGTCGTACACCAAGGCGCGCGGCGAGAGCATCGGCCTGCCGGTGAACGTCAACGGCCTGGTCGAGCGCGCCGAGCGGCTGGTGATCACCCTGGTGTGCGCCGGGCTCGCCGGGTTCGAGACCACCTTCGGCGTCCCGTACATCGGGATCCTGCTGCCCGTCGCCCTGTGGGTGGTGGCCGTGGGCAGCCTGGTGACGATCCTGCAGCGCATGGTGACGGTCCGGCGGGAGGCCGCCGAGGCCGAGGCCGGCCGGGCCGGGGGAGAGGCCGCCGGGCCGGGACGCGACGGAGCCGCCGCGACCGAGCAGGGGGGCGGCAGCTCGTGAGGGAGCGGATGACCGACGCCCTGTACGGGCTGGGCTGGGGCGCGGTCAAGCGCCTCCCCGAGCCCGCGGCCGCGGCCCTGGGCCGCACCATCGCCGACGCCGCCTGGCGGCGCCGGGGCCAGGGTGTGCTGCGCCTGGAGGCCAACTACGCCCGGGTGGTCCCCGGCGCGGGCCCCGAGCGGCTCGCCGAGCTGTCCCGCGCGGGCATGCGCTCGTACCTGCGCTACTGGATGGAGTCCTTCCGGCTGCCGGTGTGGGACGCGGCGCGCATCCGCGACGGCGTCGAGGTCACCGACCTGCACCGGCTCACCGGCACGCTCGGCTCCGGCCGCGGCGTGATCCTGGCGCTGCCGCACATGGGCAACTGGGACCTGGCCGGCGCCTACCTCACCACCGGCCTGGGCATCCCGTTCACCACCGTCGCCGAACGCCTCAGGCCCGAGACCCTGTACGACCGCTTCGTCGCCTACCGCGAGGGCCTGGGCATGGAGGTGCTGCCGCACACCGGCGGCGCGGCCTTCGGCACCCTGGCCCGTCGGCTGCGCGCGGGCGGGCTGGTGGCACTGGTGGCCGACCGGGACCTGTCCTCCTCCGGCATCGAGGTGGACTTCTTCGGCGAACCGGCCCGGATGCCCGCCGGCCCCGCCATGCTGGCGCTGCAGACCGGGGCCGCACTGCTGCCGGCGTACCTGTGGTTCGACGACTCGCCCGTGATGAAGGGGCGCGTCCTGCCGCCGGTTCAGGCACCCGCCGAAGGAACCCGCAAGGAGAAGGCCGCCGCCATGACCCAGGCGGTGGCGGACGGCTTCGCGACCGGCATCGCCGAGCACCCCGAGGACTGGCACATGCTGCAGAGACTGTGGTCGGCGGACCTCACGCCGCGGACCGGGACGGAGAACGGGACCGGTACGGGCCCGGACGGCCGGGAGGCGGGACGGCGGTGAGGATCGGCATCGTCTGCCCCTACTCCTGGGACGTCCCCGGCGGCGTCCAGTTCCACATCCGGGACCTGGCCCAGCACCTCACCGGCCTCGGGCACGAGGTGTCCGTCCTCGCCCCGGCCGAGGAGGAGACCCCCCTGCCGCCGTACGTCGTGCCGGCCGGGCGGGCCGTCCCCGTCCCGTACAACGGCTCGGTCGCCCGGCTGAACTTCGGCTTCCTGTCGGCGGCGAGGGTGCGCCGCTGGGTGCACGAGGGCGCCTTCGACGTCCTGCACATCCACGAGCCCGCCACGCCCTCGCTCTCCCTGCTGGCCTGCTGGGCGGCGCAGGGGCCGATCGTGGCCACCTTCCACACCTCCAACCCGCGCTCGCGGGCGATGATCGCCGCCTACCCGATCCTGCAGCCCGCGCTGGAGAAGATCAGCGCGCGGATCGCGGTCAGCGAGTACGCCCGCCGCACCCTGGTCGAGCACCTGGGCGGCGACGCGGTCGTCATCCCCAACGGCGTGGACGTGGGCTTCTTCGCGGCCGCCGAGCCCAAGGCCGAGTGGCAGGGCCGCGACGGCGGGAACACCATCGGCTTCATAGGGCGCATCGACGAGCCCCGCAAGGGCCTGCCCGTGCTGATGCGGGCGCTGCCGCGCATCCTCGCCGAGCGCCCCGGCACCCGGCTGCTGGTGGCCGGGCGCGGCGACGAGGAGGAGGCCGTCGCCGGCCTGCCGCGCGAGCTGCGCGACCGCGTGGAGTTCCTGGGCATGGTCAGCGACGAGGACAAGGCGCGGCTGCTGCGCAGCGTGGACCTGTACATCGCCCCCAACACCGGCGGCGAGTCCTTCGGCATCATCCTGGTGGAGGCGATGTCCGCCGGGGCCCCGGTGCTCGCCAGCGACCTGGACGCCTTCGCCCAGGTGCTGGACGGGGGAGAGGCCGGTGAGCTGTACGCCAACGAGGACGCCGGCGCGCCGCGCTGCGCGAGCGCGGCAGCCGCCACGTACGCCGCTTCGACTGGTCCACCGTCGGAGCCGACGTCCTGGCCGTCTACGAGACCGTCACCGACGGCGCCGCCTCGGTCGCGCCGGACGAGCGGGTGGGACTGCGTGCCCGGCTGGGCCTGGCCCGCGACTGACGCGACCGAACCGAGGGGAACCTTCCGACCGTGACCACCACGATCGTCTGGATCGCGGCGGCGCTGCTGCTCGTCGCCGTCTACCTGAGCTGGACCGCCGGACGCCTGGACCGGCTGCACGCCCGGATCGACGCGGCCCGCGCCGCCCTGGACGCGCAGTTGCTGCGGCGCGCCTCCGTCGCGCAGGAGCTGGCCACCGCGGGGGTGCTGGACCCGGCCGCCTCCATCGTCCTGTACCAGGCCGCGCACGACGCCCGGCAGGCCGAGGAGGAGCAGCGTGAGGTCGCCGAGAGCGAGCTCAGCCAGGCCCTGCGCGCGGTGTTCGCCGAGAGCGCGCAACTGGAGGCGGTACGGGCGGCGCCCGGCGGCGAGGCGACGGCCGAGGAGCTGGCCGCGGCGGTGCGCCGGGTGCCGATGGCGCGGCGCTTCCACAACGACGCGGTGCGGGCCGCCCGCGCGCTGCGCCGGCACCGCAAGGTGCGCTGGTTCCGGCTGGCCGGACACGCCCCCTTCCCGCTCGCCTTCGAGATGGACGACGAGCCGCCGGCGGTCCTGGCGGACCGGGCGGGGAAGGCTGGGGAAGGCCACTGACTTCCGATTGGCCCTTTCGCGGGGGCCGGTCGCCCCGTTTCATCGGTCCTGTAGCAGGGATCACCGTGAACTGGACCGGACGGCGGGGCCGGCAGGGAATCGAACGGCTCTACGATGGGTTCACAGTACGGTCGCCGCGCCCGTCCGCGCGGGCGGCCCGGTCGTCCGCAGGCCGGCGCCGTCCGCCGAGGTCCACGCTCCCGGCCGTCCCAACCCGTTCCAGTCGCTGTCACCGTCGCCGAGTGAGGTCACACCTTGTCCACCACGCCTTCCAGCACGCCCGAAACCGCCACCGCGTCGATGCCCGAGACCGGTACCGCGCGCGTCAAGCGCGGCATGGCCGAGCAGCTCAAGGGCGGTGTGATCATGGACGTGGTCACCCCGGAGCAGGCGAAGATCGCCGAGGACGCCGGCGCCGTCGCGGTCATGGCCCTGGAGCGGGTGCCCGCCGACATCCGCAAGGACGGCGGTGTCGCCCGCATGTCCGACCCGGACATGATCGAGGGGATCATCGACGCCGTCTCCATCCCGGTGATGGCCAAGTCCCGCATCGGCCACTTCGTCGAGGCCCAGGTGCTCCAGGCCCTCGGCGTGGACTACATCGACGAGTCCGAGGTCCTCACCCCGGCCGACGAGGTCAACCACAGCGACAAGTGGGCCTTCACCACGCCCTTCGTCTGCGGCGCCACCAACCTGGGCGAGGCCCTGCGCCGGATCGCCGAGGGCGCGGCCATGATCCGCTCCAAGGGCGAGGCCGGCACCGGCAACGTCGTCGAGGCCGTACGCCACCTGCGCCAGATCAAGAACGAGATCGCCCGCCTGCGCGGCTACGACAACAACGAGCTGTACGCCGCCGCCAAGGAGCTGCGCGCCCCCTACGAGCTGGTCAAGGAGGTCGCCGAGCTGGGCAAGCTGCCGGTCGTGCTGTTCTCCGCCGGCGGTGTGGCCACCCCGGCCGACGCCGCGCTGATGCGCCAGCTCGGCGCCGAGGGCGTCTTCGTCGGCTCGGGCATCTTCAAGTCCGGCGACCCGGTCAAGCGCGCCGCCGCCATCGTGAAGGCCACCACCTTCTTCGACGACCCCAAGGTCGTCGCGGACGCCTCCCGCGGGCTGGGAGAGGCCATGGTCGGCATCAACTGCGACACCCTGACCGAGGCCGAGAGGTTCGCCGGCCGGGGCTGGTGACCCGCGGCGCGCACCGCGCCGCCACCGCGCCCCCGTACGTTCCGCCCCCGTCCCACCCGTCCCCCACGCCATTTCCGTACGTCCGTGAAGAGGTGCGCCCCGTGACCACCCCCGCCATCGGAGTCCTCGCCCTCCAGGGCGACGTCCGCGAACACCTCGCCGCGCTGGAGGCGGCCGGCGCCGAGGCCCGCACCGTCCGCCGCCCCGAGGAGCTCGCCGCGGTCGACGGCCTGGTGATCCCCGGCGGCGAGTCCACCACCATCTCCAAGCTGGCCACCGCCTTCGGGCTGATGGAGCCGCTGCGCGAGCGGGTCGGCGCGGGCATGCCCGCCTACGGGTCCTGCGCGGGCATGATCATGCTGGCCGACAAGATCCTCGACCCCCGCTCCGGCCAGGAGACCGTCGGCGGGATCGACATGATCGTGCGCCGCAACGCCTTCGGCAGGCAGAACGAGTCGTTCGAGGCGTCCGTCGAGATGGCCGGGGTGGAGGGCGGGCCGGTCGAGGGCGTCTTCATCCGCGCGCCCTGGGTGGAGTCCACCGGCGCGGAAGTGGAGGTGCTGGCGGCCTTCGACGGCCACCCCGTCGCCGTGCGCCAGGGCTCCCTGCTGGCCACCGCCTTCCACCCCGAACTCACCGGCGACCACCGCGTGCACCGGCTGTTCACCGCGATGGTGCGCTCGGCGGCACGGTGATCCGCCGGTGTCACCGGCTGTAGTATCGGCCCGTTGATTCCTCCGTTGGCGACATGAAGGAGCGAGGCTGTGTCCGGCCACTCCAAGTGGGCAACCACCAAGCACAAGAAGGCCGTGATCGATGCCAAGCGCGGCAAGCTCTTCGCCAAGCTGATCAAGAACATCGAGGTCGCGGCCCGGATGGGCGGCCCCGACCCCGACGGCAACCCCACCCTCTACGACGCCATCCAGAAGGCGAAGAAGAGCTCCGTCCCCAACAACAACATCGACCGTGCGGTCAAGCGGGGCGCGGGCCTGGAGGCGGGCGGCGCCGACTACCAGACGATCATGTACGAGGGCTACGGCCCCAACGGCGTCGCGGTCCTGATCGAGTGCCTCACCGACAACCGCAACCGCGCGGCCTCCGACGTGCGCGTCGCCATGACCCGCAACGGCGGCTCCATGGCCGACCCGGGCTCGGTGTCGTACCTGTTCAACCGCAAGGGCGTCGTGATCGTCCCCAAGGGCGAGCTGACCGAGGACGACGTGCTGGCCGCCGTCCTGGAGGCGGGCGCCGAGGAGGTCAACGACCTCGGCGAGTCCTTCGAGGTCATCAGCGAGGCGAGCGATCTGGTCGAGGTGCGCACCGCGCTGCAGAAGGCGGGCATCGACTACGACTCGGCGGACGCGAACTTCGTCCCCACCATGCAGGTGGAGCTGGACGAGGAGGGCGCCCGCAAGATCTTCAAGCTGATCGACGCGCTGGAGGACAGCGACGACGTGCAGAACGTCTTCGCCAACTTCGACGTGTCCGACGACGTCATGGCCAAGGTCGAGGCCTGACCTTCCGCGCGCCCGGGCGCAGCCCGGCGCGGGCCCGGCACCGGCCCTCTTCCGTGTCGCCCTCCGGCGTTGTCGGTGGCAGCCGATAACCTGCGGGAACAGGTGATCGAACGACCAGTGGACGGAAGGGGGCCGCGGTGCGCGTGCTCGGCGTGGACCCGGGACTGACCCGCTGCGGCATCGGCGTGGTGGAGGGGACCGCGGGCCGCCCGCTGCGGATGGGCGGGGTCGGCGTCGTGCGGACCCCCGCCGACGCCGAGGTCCCCGACCGGCTGGTGCTCGTAGAGCGCGGCATAGAGGAGTGGCTGGAGGAGCACCGGCCCGACGTCGTCGCCGTGGAGCGCGTGTTCAGCCAGCACAACGTGCGCACCGTGATGGGCACCGCGCAGGCCAGCGCGGTCGCCATGCTCTGCGCGGCCCGGCGCGGCCTCCCGGTGGCCCTGCACACCCCCAGCGAGGTCAAGGCCGCCGTCACCGGCACCGGCCGGGCGGACAAGGCCCAGGTCGGCGCGATGGTCACCAGGCTGCTGCGGCTGGACGCCCCGCCCAGGCCCGCCGACGCCGCCGACGCCCTGGCACTGGCCATCTGCCACATCTGGCGCGCCCCCGCCCAGGACCGCCTCCAGCAGGCCAGACTCCAGCAGGCCCGGCACCAGCAGCTCCACCGCCGGCAGACCCGTGCCGCCCGGGCCGTCCCCGAGGCGACGGCGAGAGCGGAGCCGGATCCGGCGCCCGCGTCCGCGCCGCCCGCCCGACGAACCCAGCGCACCCCGGAGGACAGCCGATGATCGCCTTCGTATCCGGACCGGTCGCAGCCCTCTCCCCGGACACCGCCGTGATCGAGGTCGGCGGCGTCGGGATGGTCCTCCACTGCACCCCCGGCACCCTCGCCGACCTGCGTGTCGGCGAGCACACCCGGCTGGCCGCCTCACTGGTGGTCCGCGAGGACTCCCTGACGCTCTACGGCTTCGCCGACGACGACGAGCGGCAGGTATTCGAACTTCTCCAGACCGCCAGCGGCGTCGGCCCGCGGCTGGCCCAGGCCATGCTCGCCGTCCACAGCCCCGACGCGCTGCGGCTGGCGGTCTCCACCGGAGACGAGAAGGCGCTCACCGCCGTGCCCGGCATCGGGAAGAAGGGCGCGCAGAAACTGCTGCTGGAGCTGAAGGACAGGCTCGGCGAGCCGCTGGGCACCGGGGCCGCGGCGGCCGGCCGCGTCCCCGGCCCGGCCGCGGGCGAACCCGGCTGGCGCGAGCAGCTCCACGCCGCCCTGGTGGGCCTGGGCTACGCGCCACGTGAGGCGGAGGACGCGGTCGCCGCCGTCACCCCGCAGGCCGAGGCGGCGCTGGCCGAGGGCGGCCGGCCGCCGGTGCCCCAGCTCCTCCGCGCCGCCCTGCAGACCCTGAACCGCGCACGCTGAGACGCCGGTCCGTGCCGCCGCGGCGGCACGGACCGGCGACGGACCGACGAGAGACCGACCATGACGCCGTACTCCCCGCCCCGCCCCCGCCCCACGGACCGGATCCCCGCCCCGGCCGCGTTCCCGGCCGCCGTCCCGCCCACCGCCCAGGGGAGGCCGTCATGACCTGGGAGGAGCACTCCGGCCACACCGACGGCGCCGAGCGCCTGGTCGGAGCCACCGCCGACGGCGAGGACACGGCCGTAGAGGCCGCGCTGCGCCCCAAGGACCTCGCGGAGTTCGTCGGGCAGTCCAAGGTGCGCGAACAGCTCGACCTGGTGCTGCGCGCGGCCCGGGCCCGCGGCGGCACCGCCGACCACGTGCTGCTCTCCGGCGCCCCCGGCCTGGGCAAGACCACCCTGTCCATGATCATCGCGGCGGAGATGGGCGCCCCCATCCGCATCACCTCCGGGCCGGCCATCCAGCACGCCGGGGACCTGGCCGCGATCCTCTCCTCCCTCACGGAAGGAGAGGTCCTCTTCCTCGACGAGATCCACCGCATGTCGCGGCCCGCCGAGGAGATGCTCTACATGGCGATGGAGGACTTCCGCGTCGACGTCATCGTCGGCAAGGGGCCCGGCGCCACCGCCATCCCCCTGGAACTGCCGCCCTTCACCCTGGTCGGCGCCACCACCCGGGCCGGCCTGCTGCCGCCGCCGCTGCGCGACCGCTTCGGCTTCACCGCCCACATGGAGTTCTACGAGCCGGCCGAACTGGAGCAGGTCATCCACCGCTCCGCCCGGCTGCTGGACGTGGAGATAGACGCCGAGGGCGCCGCCGAGATCGCCGGGCGCTCCCGCGGCACCCCCCGCATCGCCAACCGGCTGCTGCGCCGGGTGCGCGACTACGCCCAGGTCAGGGCCGACGGACTGATCACCCGGGAGATCGCCGGGCAGGCCCTGGCGGTCTACGAGGTGGACGACCGCGGCCTGGACCGCCTGGACCGGGCGGTGCTGGACGCCCTGCTCAGGCTGTTCGGCGGCGGCCCGGTCGGCCTGTCCACGCTGGCCGTCGCGGTGGGCGAGGAGCGTGAGACGGTGGAGGAGGTCGCCGAGCCGTTCCTCGTCCGGGAGGGGCTGCTGGCCCGCACCCCCCGGGGCCGGATCGCCACTCCCGCCGCATGGGAGCACATGGGGATCACCCCGCCCCGGCAGCCGCCGGCGTCCGCACCGGGAGGACCGGGCCAACCCGGTCTCTTCGGATCGTGACGGCGTGCGAACTCGCCTCCGGCGGAACCTCAGTGCGATGCTTGACGTTGTTCCCCAGGCGCGGGCTCGCTTAGACTCCGCCGACGCCCTCCGTCCCGGAGGGCATGACCACCCCCGAATACCAGGCCGCTTCCCAGCGGTCGTGTGAAGGAAACCTTCCGCCGTGGATATTGGACTTCTCCTCCCCTTCATCATCCTCATCGGGGCCATGCTCCTGATGACGCGCTCGGCCAAGAAGAAGCAGCAGCAGGCCATGCAGATGCGCGACCGGATGGAGCCAGGCACCGGCATCCGTACGATCGGTGGCATGTACGCGTTGGTGAAGGAGGTCCACTCCGACACGGTTCTCCTGGAGGTGGCGCCGGGCGTGCACGCGGTCTACGCGAAGAACGCCGTCGGCGCGGTGCTGGAGGCCGACGAGTACGAGCGCATCGTCAACGGCGAGGACCACGACGCGGACACCCCCGTCGTCCCGGACGACGCCTCCTCGCTGGTCTCCGACGGCAGCGCCGGCAAGACCGACCTGAGCAAGACGGACCCCTCCGCCGACGACGCGGAGACCGGGGACGCCAAGCGGAAGGGCGACACCGACTCCAACTGAGTCGCCCCGCCGCCGGCCCCGACGGGCCCGGCGGCGGTGCCGCACGTCCTTACGACCACTTCGCGCGCCGCGCGGCGACCATTCGAGCGCGGGCGGTTGGACAGGGAGATACGAGAAGGTGGCAGCACCGAAGAAAGGTCGCAGATCACCGGGCACCCAGGGACGGCCGTGGCGCTCCCTGGCGCTCATCCTGGTGGCCATGGTGGCGCTCACCGGAGGCATGTTCCTCTCCGGGCACACCACGCCCCGCCTGGGCATCGACCTCGCCGGCGGCACGAGCATCACGCTGACGGCCAAGGCCCAGCCCGGCAAGGAGGAGGCGATCAACGAGACCAACATGGACACCGCCGTCTCCATCATCGAGCGGCGGGTCAACGGTCTGGGCGTCGCCGAGGCCGAGGTGCGGACGCAGGGTGCCGAGAACATCGTCGTCAACATCCCGCGGGGCACCGACGAGAAGCAGGCCCGGGAGCAGGTCGGCACCACCGCCCAGCTCGCGTTCCGCCCGGTCCTGACCGTCGCGTCCGGAGCCCCCGCCCAGCCGGACCCCTCCGCGAGTCCCTCGGGCGCCGCCGGTGAGAAGGACGAGAAGGCGGAGGACGGCGAGAAGGCCGAGGAGGCGACGGACGGCGAGAAGTCCGGCGACTCCTCCGCGGCCCCCTCGCCCGAGGCCTCCACCCAGGGCCGGGCCGTCACCGAGGACCTGCTGGCCGAAGGCTCCCAGTCGCCCACCCCCTCGGCGTCCGGGAGCGAGGAGGCCGAGGAGGCCGCCGAGCCCGAGCCCTCCCAGCCGGCGCCGGACGCCGGCATCCCGGCCGGCCTGCAGAAGAAGCTCGACGCACTGGACTGCGCCACCGACGAGGGCCGCTCCAAGGCCAGCCGGGCCGCCGCCGAGGCGGAGAACTCCGAGTCCGTCGCGTCCTGCGACGAGAGCGGGTTCTACAAGTACGCGCTCGGCCCCGTCGCCGTCCCCGGCACCGACGTCACCGACGCCGCGGCCCTCTTCGACGACCAGCGCGCCCAGGGCTGGATCGTCACCATGGAGTTCGACTCCAACGGCGCCGAGAAGTTCGCCGACATCACCGAGGAGCTCTCCACCCAGGCCGAGCCGCGCAACCAGTTCGCGATCGTGCTGGACGGCGAGGTCGTCTCCGCCCCCCGCGTCTCCGAGCGGCTCGGCGGCGGCAGCGCCGAGATCTCCGGCAGCTTCAACCAGCAGTCCGCCGAGGAACTGGCCAACATCCTGTCCTACGGCGCCCTGCCGCTCTCCTTCGAGGAGAGCAACGTGACCACCATCTCGCCCACGCTCGGCTCCGAGCAGCTCAAGGCGGGCCTGATCGCCGGAGCCATCGGCCTGGTGCTGGTCGTCGTGTACCTGCTCTTCTACTACCGGGTGCTGGCGCTGGTGGCGATCTCCAGCCTGGTGGCCGCGGCCGTCCTCACCTACGTCATCATGACCCTGCTCGGCCCGGCCATCGGCTTCGCGCTGAGCCTGCCGGCCATCTGCGGTGCCATCGTGGCCATCGGCATCACCACGGACTCCTTCATCGTCTACTTCGAGAGGATCCGCGACGAGATCCGCGAGGGCCGCTCCATCCGGGCCGCCTTCGAGCGGGCCTGGCCCAGCGCCCGGCGGACCATCCTGGTCTCCGACGTGGTCTCGATCATCGCCGCGATCGTGCTGTTCATCGTCTCGATCGGCTCGGTCCAGGGCTTCGCCTTCGTGCTCGGCCTGACGACCGCGCTGGACCTGGCCATCGTCTTCCTGCTGACCAAGCCGATGATGACGATCATGGCAGGCCGCAAGTTCTTCACCAGCGGCCATCCGTGGTCCGGACTCGACCCGAAGCGGCTCGGGGTCACCCCGCCGCTGTACCGGGGCCGCCGCGCCGCGGTCGCCGCCCCCGCCGAACCGAAGGAGGCCTGAGATGTCACGATTCGGTGATCTCGGCGGCAAGCTGTACCGCGGCGAGGCCAGCTACGACTTCGTCGGCAGGCGGAAGCTCTGGTACGGCGTCACGCTGCTGCTGATGCTGATCTCCCTGGTGGGCCTGGGGGCCCGCGGCCTGTACATGGGCATCGAGTTCCAGGGCGGCGCCGTCTTCACCACCCCGCCCACCCAGATGTCGATCGAGGACGCCCGCGAGACCGCCCAGGAGGTCTCCGGCACCGAGCCCCGCATCCAGGAGCTGGGCAGCGGCGCGCTGCGCATCCAGGTCACCGGGCTGGACAACGAGCAGTCGGAGAGGACCCGCGCGGCCCTCGCCGACGAGCTCGGCCTGGAGACCCAGGAGCTGGACACCGAGCTGGTGGGCCCGAGCTGGGGCGACCAGATGAGCAGCAAGGCGATCCAGGGCCTGATCGTCTTCCTCATCCTGGTCAGCGTCTACCTGGCCATCGCCTTCGAGTGGCGGATGGCGGTGGGCGCCATGGGCGCCCTGATGCACGACCTGGTCGTCACCGTCGGCGTCTACGCCATCGTCGGCTTCGAGGTGACCCCGGGCACGGTGGTCGGCGTCCTGACGATCCTCAGCTACTCGCTGTACGACACGGTGGTGGTCTTCGACAAGGTCAAGGAGAAGACCCGGGGCCTGCTCAAGCAGAACCGCCACACCTACGGCGAGCTGGCCAACCTCGGCATCAACGCCACCGTGGTCCGCTCCGTCAACACCTCGGTGGTCGCCCTGCTGCCCGTGGCCGGACTGCTGTTCATCGGCACCGGCCTGCTCGGCGGCGGCATGCTCAAGGACATCTCGCTGTCGCTGTTCATCGGCCTCGCCGCCGGTACGTTCTCCTCCATCTTCATCGCCACCCCGATCGTGGTGGACCTCAAGCTCCGCTCGCCGGAGATCAAGGCCCACGACCGGCGGACGCTGGCCAAGCGGGCCAAGGGCGGCGACGGAGCCGAGGAGACCGAGGAGACGGGCGAGAACGCGGACTCCGGTGCCCGGCGGCCGGCGGAGGCCGGCGCCGCGACGGCCGGGGCCGTCGGCAGCCCCCGCTCGCCGGAGTCCGGCAGCCGCGGGCGCGGGCGTCCCTCCGGACGGCGGCGGTGACCAGGTGATCTCCGTGACCGCCGACTTCGAGAGGCTGCGCGGCCTGCTGCTCAGCAGGATCCGCGACGTGCCCGACTACCCCAAGCCGGGAGTGCTGTTCAAGGACATCACCCCGCTCCTGGCCGACCCCGAGGCCTTCACCGCCCTCACCGACGCACTGGCCGGCCTCGCCCGGGAGCGCGGCGCCACCAAGGTGGTCGGCCTGGAGGCGCGCGGCTTCATCCTGGCCGCCCCGGCGGCGGTGCGGGCGGGCGTCGGCTTCATCCCCGTGCGCAAGGCGGGCAAGCTGCCCGGCGCCACCCTGTCGCAGGCGTACGAGCTGGAGTACGGCAGCGCCGAGATCGAGATCCACGCCGAGGACCTCGACCCCGAGGACCGGGTGCTGGTGATCGACGACGTGCTGGCCACCGGCGGCACCGCCGAGGCGTCGCTGCGCCTGATCCGCCGATCGGGGGCGCAGGTCGCCGGCGTCGCGGTCCTGATGGAGCTGGGCTTCCTGCCCGGCCGGACCAGACTGGAGGCGGCCCTGGAGGGCGCTCCGCTGGACGTCGTGATCACCGTCTGAGAGCAGCCGGTGCCGCCGCGGCACCGGCTTCGCGGAGGGGACGGCCCGGAGCGCTCCGGGCCGTCCCCTCCGTCGCGTCCGGCCCTCCGTCTGTGACACCCTCGAAGACGTCCGAAGACATCCGAGGCCGCCCCGCGCCGGCGCCCGGCTCGTTCCGGGGCCGGGGTGGATACCATGGCAGTCCGGCCTGTTCCCGGCCGGAACCGCCCTCCTCATGCCGTGACCGGCGAGGAGGGGCCCACCGAGGAGTTGCCCTTGCCAGACGAGGCCAAGCCGCTCACCGCAGCGCAGCAGCAGGAAGCCGGCAGGCCGGCGAAGCCCTCCACGGCAGGCGCCACCGCGGCCGGGAAGCGCGGCGGCACCCCCAAGCCGTCGCCGTCCACCGCCCCGCCGGCGGGCGGGAAGCGCGATGACGCGGCCTCCCGCGACAAGGCCTCGGCCACCCGCGCCGTCTCGGGCGTCTCCGGGCGCTCGGGCTCCTCCAACCGCGTCCGCGCCCGCCTGGCCCGCCTCGGCGTCCAGCGGTCCAGCCCCTACAACCCCGTGCTGGAACCGCTGCTGCGGATCGTCCGGGGCAACGACCCCAAGGCCGACACCTCCACCCTGCGCCAGATCGAGCGCGCCTACCAGGTCGCCGAGCGGTGGCACCGCGGGCAGAAGCGCAAGAGCGGCGACCCGTACATCACCCACCCGCTGGCCGTCACCACCATCCTCGCCGAGCTGGGCATGGATCCGGCCACCCTGATGGCCGGCCTGCTGCACGACACGGTCGAGGACACCGAGTACGGCCTGGACACCCTGCGCCGCGACTTCGGCGACCAGGTGGCCCTCCTCGTCGACGGCGTCACCAAGCTGGACAAGGTCAAGTTCGGCGAGGCGGCCCAGGCCGAGACGGTCCGCAAGATGGTCGTCGCCATGGCCAAGGACCCCAGGGTGCTGGTCATCAAGCTCGCCGACCGCCTGCACAACATGCGCACCATGCGCTACCTCAAGCGGGAGAAGCAGGAGCAGAAGGCCCGCGAGACGCTGGAGATCTACGCCCCGCTCGCCCACCGCCTGGGCATGAACACCATCAAGTGGGAGCTGGAGGACCTCGCCTTCGCGATCCTCTACCCCAAGATGTACGACGAGATCGTCCGGCTGGTCGCCGAGCGCGCGCCCAAGCGCGACGAGTACCTGGCGACCGTCATCGACGAGGTCCAGGCCGACCTGCGCGGCGCCCGCATCAAGGCGACCGTCACGGGCCGCCCCAAGCACTACTACAGCGTCTACCAGAAGATGATCGTGCGGGGCCGCGACTTCGCCGAGATCTACGACCTGGTGGGCATCCGCGTCCTGGTCGACACCGTCCGCGACTGCTACGCGGCGCTGGGGACCGTCCACGCCCGCTGGAACCCGGTGCCGGGGCGGTTCAAGGACTACATCGCGATGCCCAAGTTCAACATGTACCAGTCGCTGCACACGACGGTCATCGGGCCCGGCGGCAAGCCGGTCGAGCTGCAGATCCGCACCTACGACATGCACCGCCGCGCCGAGTACGGCATCGCCGCGCACTGGAAGTACAAGCAGGAGGCCGTCGCCGGCGCCTCCAAGGTCCGCACCGACGCGCCCGCGAAGAAGGGCGACGCCGTCAACGACATGGCGTGGCTGCGGCAGCTGCTGGACTGGCAGAAGGAGACCGAGGACCCGGGCGAGTTCCTGGAGTCGCTGCGCTTCGACCTCTCGCGCAACGAGGTCTTCGTCTTCACGCCCAAGGGCGACGTCATAGCGCTCCCGGCGGGCGCCACCCCCGTGGACTTCGCCTACGCCGTCCACACCGAGGTCGGCCACCGCACCATCGGCGCACGCGTCAACGGGCGCCTGGTGCCGCTGGAGTCCACCCTGGACAACGGCGACCTGGTGGAGGTCTTCACCTCCAAGTCGCCCGGCGCCGGCCCCTCCCGCGACTGGCTGAGCTTCGTGAAGTCGCCGCGCGCCCGCAACAAGATCCGCGCCTGGTTCTCCAAGGAGCGGCGCGAGGAGGCCATCGAGCAGGGCAAGGACGCCATCGTGCGGGCCATGCGCAAGCAGAACCTGCCGATCCAGCGCATCCTCACCGGAGACTCCCTGGTCACCCAGGCGCACGAGATGCGCTACCCCGACATCTCGGCGCTCTACGCGGCCATCGGCGAGGGCCACGTCTCCGCGCAGAACGTCGTCCAGAAGCTGATCCAGGCCATCGGCGGCGAGGAGGCCGCCAACGAGGACATCGCCGAGACCGCCCCGCCCCTGCGCCGGCGCACCAAGCGGCGCTCCAGCGCGGACCCGGGCGTGATCGTCAAGGGCGTGGAGGACGTGTGGGTCAAGCTGGCCCGCTGCTGCACGCCCGTGCCCGGCGACCCGATCCTCGGGTTCGTCACCCGCGGCAACGGCGTCTCCGTCCACCGCGCCGACTGCGTCAACGTCGACTCGCTCTCGCGCGAGCCGGAGCGGATGCTGGAGGTGGAGTGGGCGCCCACCCAGTCCTCGGTCTTCCTGGTCGCCATCCAGGTCGAGGCGCTGGACCGCTCCCGGCTGCTGTCGGACGTCACCCGCGTGCTGTCCGACCAGCACGTGAACATCCTCTCCGCGGCCGTCCAGACCTCCCGGGACCGGGTGGCCATCTCCCGCTTCACCTTCGAGATGGGCGACCCCAAGCACCTGGGGCACGTGCTGAAGGCGGTACGCGGGGTGGAGGGCGTCTACGACGTCTACCGCGTCACCTCGGCCCGCCGGTCGTAACCCGGCACCCGGCGCCCGGCCGGACCGGACACGGGGTTGGCCCCGGCGCCTTCGAAGGCGCCGGGGCCAACCGTCGTGCACCCGCGTCCCGCTCTGTCAGCCGCTGAACTCCCGCAGCCCCTTGAGGGCCTGGTCCAGCAGGGCCTGCCGGCCCTCGAGCTCGCGCTCCAGCTTCTCCGCCTTGGCGGTGTTGCCGGCCGCGCGGGCCTTCTCGATCTGCGCGCGGAGCTTGTCCACGGCGTCCTGGAGCTGGCCGGTCAGGCCCTCCGCGCGCGCCCGGGCCTCGGGGTTGGTGCGGCGCCACTCGGCCTCCTCGGCCTCCTGGATCGCCCGCTCCACCGCGTGCATCCGGCCCTCGATCCCGGCCCGGGCGTCCCGGGGCACGTGGCCGACGGCGTCCCAGCGCTCGTTGATCGCGCGGAAGGCCGCCCGGGCCGCCTTCAGGTCGGTGACCGGGAGCAGCTTCTCCGCCTCGGCGGCCAGCTCCTCCTTGCGGGCCAGGTTCTCCCGCTGCTCGGCGTCCCGCTCGGCGAAGACCTCGCCGCGGGCGGCGAAGAAGACGTCCTGGGCGCCGCGGAAGCGCTGCCACAGCGCGTCCTCGTGCTCGCGCTGGGCCCGGCCCGCGGCCTTCCACTCCTGCATCAGCTCGCGGTAGCGGGCGGCCGTCGGGCCCCAGTCCGTCGAGCCGGACAGGGCCTCCGCCTCGGCGACCAGCTTCTCCTTGCGCCGCCGGGCCTCCTCGCGCTGGGCGTCCAGCGACGCGAAGTGGGCCTTGCGCCGCTTGGAGAAGGCCGAGCGGGCGTGCGAGAAGCGGTGCCACAGCTCGTCGTCGGACTTGCGGTCCAGCCGGGGCAGGCCCTTCCAGGTGTCCACCAGGGCGCGCAGCCGCTCCCCGGCGGCCCGCCACTGGTCGCTGGCGGCGAGCTCCTCGGCCTCGGCGACCAGCGCCTCCTTGGCCTTGCGCGCCTCCTCGGCCTGCCGGGCCCGGGCCGCCTTGCGCTCCTCCCGGCGGGTCTCGATCAGCTCGGTGAGCTGGTCCAGCCGCCTGCCCAGGGCCTCCAGGTCGCCCACCGCGTGCGCCTCGTCGACCTGCTGACGCAGATGCCCGACGGCGGCCAGGGCGTCCTTGGCCGACAGATCGGTGGTCTTCACCCGGCGCTCAAGGAGGTCGATCTCCACGACCAGGCCGTCGTACTTGCGCTCGAAGTAGGCCAGGGCCTCCTCGGGGGCTCCGGCCTGCCACGAGCCGACGACCTTCTCGCCGTCGGCGGTACGCACGTAAACGGTCCCCGTCTCATCGACGCGGCCCCACGGGTCGCTGCTCACAGCGCCTCCTCCACATGATGCCGACGGGAGGCGTGCGCTCCCCGGCATCGTCCACGGTTGTCATACGGCCGACGGTCGGACTCGACCGGTCGGGCCGGTCCGGCCGCACCGGTTCGACCGGCCGGCCGGAGGGTTTGCCCGGCCGTCGGCGCAGGCACCCCGTACAACGCCCAACATAGGCGACCGGTGCCCGCCCTGTCCGCATCCCGGGCGACCGAAATCCGGGTGCGCGGCGGTCGGGAGCGGCCGCCGGGCACGGACGCGGCACCGGCCGCCGGGATCACTTCTTCCGCACCGTCGCCTTGTCGATCACCACGGTCGCGTTCGGCTTGGTGTTGCCCGTCTGCGGGTCCGGGGTCATACCGGCGTCGGCGATCTTCTTCAGCACGTCCATGCCCTTGGTGACGGTGCCGAAGGGGGTGTAGTCCGGGGGCAGCTGGCTGTCCTCGTAGACCAGGAAGAACTGGCTGCCGCCGGTGTCCCGGCCCTCCTCGGTCTGGGCGTTGTACCGGTTGGCCATGGCGACCGTGCCCGCCGGATAGGTGCCCTTCTTCACCCTCGGGTCGTCGAGGTTCTCGTCCGGGATCGAGTAGCCGGGCTGCTGGACCTTGCCGTCCTTCGACATGCCGGTGCCGGTGCCGGTCGGATCGCCGCACTGCAGCACGTAGATGCCCTGGTTCACCAGGCGGTGGCACGGGGAGTGGTCGAGATAGCCCTCACCGGCCAGGAACTCGAAGGAGTTCACGGTGCGCGGCGTCTTGGCGGCGTCCATCTCGATCTCGATGTCGCCGCAGGTGGTCTCCAGCTTCATCGTGTAGGCGGCCGAGGTGTCGATCGACATCTTCGGCTCCTTCTTCCAGTGCTTCCCGCTCGGCTCGCCCTTCGCCGGCTTCTCGCAGGGGTCCGGGGCCTTGCTGGTGGGCGGGGCGGAGGGCTCGGCGGAGGCCTTGTCGGCCTTCTTGTCGTCCGCCGCCAGGCCGCCCGCGGCCGCGTAGGCGCCGCCGGCCGCCAGGACCAGGGCCAGGCCGCCCGCGATGGAGGCGTTGCGGATCCGCCCCTTGCGCCGTGCCTCGGCCCGCCGCTGCTGCTGACGCAGGTACTTCTCGCGGGCGAGCTGCTTGCGCCGCTGCTCACTGCTGACCACGGGTCGTCTCCTTCGAATCCTTCGGGGCGTCTGTACGAGGCGTGCGTACGCACACGTGTGCCACAGCTTGGGCCGTACGGTATACGGGATACGGGTTCGCGGGCTCCGTCCCGTCGCCGGTAGGCTCTGTAACCGCTGCCTGCGGCCGGTTCGACGGCCGCGGCATCCCTGCCGGACGACCGAAGGACGATCGTGCTCATTGCCGGGTTCCCCGCCGGGGCCTGGGGGACCAACTGCTATCTGGTCGCCCCCGCCGCGGGCGAGGAGTGCGTGATCATCGACCCGGGCCACCAGGCCGCCGAAGGCGTCGAGGAGGCCATAGCCAGGCACCGCCTCAAGCCGGTCGCCGTCGTCCTCACCCACGGCCACATCGACCACGTGGCCTCCGTGGTCCCGGTGTGCGGCGCGCACGGTGTGCCCGCCTGGATCCACCCGGAGGACCGGGAGATGATGAGCGACCCCGAGAAGTGGCTGGGCCGCTCCATCGGGCAGCCGCTGATGGGCGAGCTCTCCGTGGGGGAGCCGGACGACGTGGAGGAACTGGCCGACGGCGCCGTGCTGTCCCTGGCCGGACTGGAGCTGACCGTCTCGCACGCGCCGGGCCATACCAGGGGGTCGGTGACCTTCCGGACGCCCGGGCAGGCCGACGTCCCGCCGGTGCTGTTCTCGGGCGACCTGCTGTTCGCCGGCTCCATCGGACGCACCGACCTGCCCGGTGGCGACCACGCCGAGATCCTGCGGTCGCTGGCACGCGTGTGCCTGCCCCTGGACGACTCGACCGTGGTGCTCTCCGGCCACGGCCCCCAGACCACCATCGGCCGCGAGCGCGCCACCAACCCGTTCCTGCGGGAGGTGGCCGCAGGCGGCCCGTTCGGAACGGGAGGCGGCACCGCCGCCCCGCGACGAGGAATGTGACGACGAAGAAGACGTGAGCACCTTCTCCGCCCCCAGGGGCACCTATGACCTGATCCCCCCGGAGTCGGCCGACTACCTCGCGGTGCGCGAGGCGATCGCCGCGCCGCTGCGGCGCGCCGGCTACGGCTACATCGAGACGCCCGGCTTCGAGAACGTCGAGCTGTTCGCCCGCGGCGTCGGCGAGTCCACCGACATCGTGACCAAGGAGATGTACACCCTCACCACCAAGGGGGGCAGCCGCCTGGCGCTGCGGCCCGAGGGCACCGCGCCGGTCGTCCGCGCGGTGCTGGAGCACAACCTGCACCGCGGCGCGCTGCCGGTGAAGGTCTGGTACTCCGGCTCGCAGTACCGTTACGAGCGCCCCCAGGCCGGCCGCTACCGGCACTTCTCCCAGGTCGGCGCCGAGGCGCTGGGCGCCGAGGACCCGGCCCTGGACGCCGAGCTGATCATCCTGGCGGTGGACGCGTACCGCTCGCTGGGGCTGCGGAACTTCCGGCTGCTGCTGAACTCCCTGGGCGACCGCGAGTGCCGCCCGGTCTACCGAGCGGCCCTCCAGGACTTCCTGCGCGGGCTCGACCTGGACGAGGACACCCGCGCCCGCGTCGAGATCAACCCGCTGCGGGTGCTGGACGACAAGCGCGAGGCCGTCCAGAAGCAGCTCGCCGGTGCCCCGATGATGCCCGACCACCTGTGCGAGGCGTGCAAGGACTACCACGAGCAGGTGCGCGGGCTGCTGACGGCGGCCGGGGTGGAGTTCGAGGACGACGAGAAGCTGGTGCGCGGCCTGGACTACTACACCCGCACCACCTTCGAGTTCGTCCACGACGGGCTCGGCTCGCAGTCCGCCGTCGGCGGCGGCGGCCGCTACGACGGCCTGTCGGAGATGATCGGCGGCCCGCCGCTGCCGTCGGTGGGCTGGGCGCTGGGTGTGGACCGCACGGTCCTGGCCCTGCGGGCCGAGGGCGTGGAGCTACCGCAGCCCTCGCGCACCCAGGTCTTCGCCGTCCCGCTGGGGGAGGAGGCGCGGCGCGCGCTGTTCGGCGTGGTCACCGAGCTGCGCCGGCAGGGGATCGCGACGGACTTCGCGTACGGCGGCCGCGGTCTGAAGAACGGCATGAAGTCGGCCAACCGCTCGGGGGCGGCGTACGCCGTCGTGGCCGGGGAGCGGGATCTGGCCGAGGGGGTCGTCCAGGTCAAGAATCTCGACAGCGGTGAGCAGGTGCCGGTGCCGCTGGACGGGGTGGTGGCGGAACTGCGACGGAATCTCGCCTGACTCGTTGTGCGTTGTGCACAATGAAGAACCCCACCTGAGACGACGGGATGACTCGACCATGACGACGACCACGGCACCCCGGGACGAAGCGGCCCGCACCGGCGACGACGGCGGCGGGCCGCCCGCACGGGGTCCCGTGGGCGCGGGCCGCTCCTACGCCCTGCTGCTGGTGATCACCGGCCTTGCCGGGGTGCTCGCCGCCTGGGTGATCACGGTCGACAAGTTCAGGCTGCTGGAGGCCAAGCTCACCGGGGACACGCTGGACATGGCGTGCGACCTGAACCCGATCGTCTCCTGCGGCAGCGTGATGGAGAGCTCGCAGGCCGAGGTGTTCGGCTTCCCCAACCCGGTGCTCGGCCTGGTCACCTACGGCATGATCGTCGCCGTCGGCATGAGCCTGCTGGCCGGGGCGCGCTTCCCCCGCTGGTACTGGCTGACCATGAACGCCGGCATGCTCTTCGGCGTCGGCTTCTGCACCTGGCTGATGTACCAGTCGCTGTACAACATCGGCGCGCTGTGCCTGTGGTGCAACCTGGCCTGGGTCGCCACCCTGCTGATGTTCTGGTACACGACCTTCCGCAACATCCACAACGGCTTCCTGCCCGCCCCGGCCTGGCTGCGCGAGGGCGTGCGGGAGTTCCACTGGGTGGTCCCGGCGGTCCACATCGGCATCATCGGCATGCTGATCCTGACCCGCTGGTGGAACTTCTGGACGAGCTGAACCGCGAGACGGCCGGAGGGCCGCCCCGCACCGGTGACGGCGCGGGGCGGCCCTCCGGCGGTTCGTCCCGGGGCGCCCGCGCTGCCGGCACGGCTGTCGGCGGCGTGACTTAGGGTTGCGTTCCGTGGAACCGGATCTGTTCACCGCCGCCGCCGAGGAGCGCCAGGAGAAGGACCCGTCCGCCTCCCCCCTGGCGGTCCGGATGCGGCCGCGCACCCTGGACGAGGTCGTCGGCCAGCAGCACCTGCTGCGCCCCGGCTCCCCGCTGCGCCGCCTGGTCGGCCAGGGCGGGAAGGGGCCCGCGGGGCCGTCGTCGGTGATCCTGTGGGGGCCGCCGGGCACCGGCAAGACGACCCTGGCCCACGTCGTCAGCAGGGCCACCGACAAGCGCTTCACGGAGCTGTCGGCCATCACCGCCGGGGTCAAGGAGGTCCGGGCCGTCATCGACGGCGCGCGGCGCTCTTCGGGCGCCTACGGCAAGGACACCGTGCTGTTCCTGGACGAGATCCACCGCTTCAGCAAGGCGCAGCAGGACTCGCTGCTGCCGGCCGTGGAGAACCGCTGGGTCACCCTCGTCGCGGCGACGACGGAGAACCCGTACTTCTCGGTGATCTCCCCGTTGCTGTCCCGCTCGCTGCTGCTGACCCTGGAGCCGCTGACCGACGACGACCTGCGCGGGCTGCTGCGCCGCGCGGTCGCCGACGAGCGCGGGCTGGCGGGTGCGGTGGAGCTGCCGGAGGACGCCGAGGCGCATCTGCTGCGGATCGCCGGCGGCGACGCGCGCCGGGCGCTCACCGCGCTGGAGGCGGGCGCGGGCGCGGCTCTGGACAAGGGCGAGCGGGAGATCACCCTGGCGACGCTGGAGGAGGCCGTCGACCGGGCCGCGGTGAAGTACGACCGCGACGGGGACCAGCACTACGACGTGGCCAGCGCGCTCATCAAGTCCATCAGGGGATCGGACGTGGACGCGGCCCTGCACTACCTGGCCCGGATGATAGAGGCGGGGGAGGACCCGCGGTTCATCGCCCGGCGGCTGATGATCTCCGCCAGCGAGGACATCGGCCTGGCCGATCCCACGGCCCTGCAGACCGCCGTGGCCGCGGCCCAGGCGGTGGCGATGATCGGCTTCCCCGAGGCGCGGATCACGCTCGCCCAGGCGACCGTCGCCCTGGCCCTCGCCCCGAAGTCCAACGCCGCCTACCTGGCGATCGACGCGGCCCTGGCGGACGTACGGGCGGGCCTGGCCGGCCCCGTGCCGCGGCATCTGCGCGACGGCCACTACCGGGGCGCCGAGAAGATGGGCCACGGCGAGGGCTACCGGTACCCGCACGACCTGCCCGGCGGCATCGCCGCGCAGCAGTACGCCCCGGACGGCGTCCACGGCAGGCGCTACTACGAGCCGACGCGGTACGGGGCGGAGGCCCGGTACGCCGAGGTGGCGGAGCGGGTGCGGGCCAGGCTGCGGGGGGAGGGGGCGCCGGACAAGCCCTGAGGGCCCGCGGGTGCCCGGGGGCCCGCCGGCCCCTCGCGCCTCCGCACCGGCCCGGTCAGGGCGCGGAGCCCGCCTCGAACAGGGCCCGGATCGCGTGGCGCAGCCCGGAGACGTCCCGCACCGGCCGGGGGAAGTCGAAGAGGGCGTCGAAGCTCCGCCCGTCCGCGCGGAACCGCACCCGCAGCCCGAAGCGGTCCAGGGCCACGGGCACCACCGCCTCCCAGGCGCCGCAGGTCCGCTCCCGCTCGCCCAGCAGCGAGCACAGTCCGCGCAGCAGGTCGCCGTGGGCGGCGGCGAGGTGCTGCAGGAACCCGGCCTCGTGGCGTGCCAGGGGGTCGGGCGCCGCGGCGGCGAACTCGTCCGGCTCGACGTGCCCCTCGCCCCGCAGGTCGCCGATCCACCCCTCGCCGACCTCCAGCCGCAGCGGTGTCCACGCCGCGCCCGGGAACGGCCCCGAGGGGTGCCGCTCGGCCATCAGCCGGGCGCAGGAGGCCCGCTCGCCGCCGGAGACGGGGGTGAGCCAGCCCGCGACCCGTGCCCGGCCGCGGACGCGGTGCGGCATCGCGACGGGCGCGACGTCGGTGATCTCCATCACGGCGGCCGGATCGCCGTCCCGGGCCCGGGCCGCGGCCCGGGCGGCCGGGGAACCGGCCGGGACCAGCAGGAGTACGTCCCCCTCGGGGGTGAAGGCGCGGGCCTCGCAGGCGCCCTGGCCCGGCCACTCCGGATCGCCCGGGTCCGCACCGGGAATGACCAGGGCGGCCGAGGCGTTCGACTCGACGAGGGTACGCATCCGCTCGGCGGCTCCGGGTCGCCGTTCGTCAGGCTCCGCCTCGGGACGCGGCTGACCCCTCCCCGCGCTCTCCGCCCCGGCGGCGGCTCCGGCACTGCGGCCGGGGCCGCCGCCGCGTGCGGAACCGGTGCCGGGCAGGGGGCTCCCAGGTCGAAACATGCGTTCTCCTCCGCTAAGGTTAGCCTCACCTAAATTACACGGAGGTCCGTTCAACGTGAACCAGTCGCGTCCCAAGGTCAAGAAGTCGCGTGCGCTCGGCATCGCGCTGACCCCGAAGGCCGTGAAGTACTTCGAGCAGCGCCCGTACCCGCCGGGCGAGCACGGCCGGGGCCGCAAGCAGAACAGCGACTACAAGGTCCGGCTGCTGGAGAAGCAGCGGCTGCGCGCCCAGTACGACATCAGCGAGCGCCAGATGGCCCGCGCCTACGACCGCGCCCGCAAGGCCGAGGGCAAGACGGGCGAGGCCCTGGTCGTCGAGCTGGAGCGCCGCCTGGACGCGCTCGTCCTGCGCTCGGGGATCGCCCGCACCATCTACCAGGCCCGCCAGATGGTCGTGCACGGCCACATCGAGGTCAACGGACGCAAGGTCGACAAGCCCTCCTTCCGCGTCCGCCCGGAGGACGTGGTGTCCGTCCGCGAGCGCAGCCGCGCCAAGCACCCCTTCCAGGTGGCGCGCGAGGGCGGTTACGCGCCCGACGGCGAGACCCCGCGCTACCTCCAGGTCAACCTCCAGGCGCTGGCCTTCCGCCTGGACCGCGAGCCGAACCGCAAGGAGATCCCGGTCGTCTGCGACGAGCAGCTCGTCGTCGAGTACTACGCCCGCTGATCCTCCGGCCTGTCCGTACGCCCGGTCCCGGGCGGCGCGGACGCCCCGGACCTCCCGGTCCCCGGCCCCCCTGACGCACCCCGCGGCAGGGGGGCCGCGGCGTACCGCCCCCGGCGCGCGGTACGCGGGCGCGCACGCCGCCCCGCCCGCCGGGCCGGAAGGAATGCGGTACGGGCGACGGCCCGCGGCGCGATAAGGTCGGTATCCGCCGTCGCATCCGTGAGATCGGTGGGCAGGTACCCCCCACGAACCGCAGGACGCGGCGGCCGACCCCATACGACCCGAGGGAAGCGGTGCAGCGTGTCCGGTGGAGAGGTGGCCGGCCTCCTGGTGGCCGTCTTCTGGGCGATCCTGGTGTCGTTCCTCGCCGTGGTTCTGGTGAGGCTCGCGCAGACGCTCAAGGCGGCGACCAAGCTGGTGACGGGTGTGACGGAGCAGGCGGTCCCCCTCCTCACCGAGGCGTCCGAGACCGTCCGCTCGGCACAGAGCCAGCTCAGCCGGGTGGACGCCATCGCCTCGGACGTCCAGGAGGTCACCGCCAACGCCTCGGCGCTCTCCTCCACCGTCTCCACCGCCTTCGGCGGCCCGCTGGTCAAGGTGGCCGCGTTCGGCTACGGAGTGCGCCGCGCCCTCGGCCGCAGGAGCGACCCGCCGCGGTCCAGGCGCCCCGTCGTCGTGGGCCGGTCCGTGCCGGCCGCGCGCCGGGGGTCCGGCCGGCGCCGCGACGGAAAGGACTGATCCCACCGTGTTCCGCCGTGCCTTCTGGTTCAGCGCCGGCGCCGCCACCGGCGTCTGGGCCACCACCAAGGTCAACCGCAAGCTGCGCAGCCTCGCGCCCGACAGCCTCGCCGTACGAGCGGCGGACCAGGCCGTGGCGGCCGGGCACCGGCTCAAGGACTTCGCCCTCGACGTCCGCGCCGGAATGGCACAGCGGGAGATCGAGTTGAACGACGCACTGGGACTGACGGCCCCCGCCGACCCCGGGGCCGCCGGCCAGGCGGAAGAACGCCGGGGGATCGCCGGACGGGCCCCGCACCGTCCCGCCCTCGGAGCCACCCACCCGTACGACCGGAATGAGGACCACTGATGGAGTCGGCTGAAATCCGCCGCCGCTGGCTGCGCTTCTTCGAGGAGCGGGGGCACACCGTCGTGCCGTCGGCGTCGCTGATCGCGGACGACCCGACGCTGCTGCTGGTCAACGCGGGCATGGTGCCCTTCAAGCCCTACTTCCTTGGTGAGGCCACCCCGCCGTACGAGCGCGCCGTCAGCGTGCAGAAGTGCGTGCGCACCCCGGACATCGAGGAGGTCGGCAAGACCACCCGGCACGGCACCTTCTTCCAGATGTGCGGCAACTTCTCCTTCGGCGACTACTTCAAGGAGGGCGCCGCCAAGCTCGCCTGGGAGCTGCTCACCACGCCGCAGGACAAGGGCGGCTACGGCCTGGAGCCGGAGAAGCTGTGGATCACCGTCTACGAGGAGGACGACGAGGCCGAGCGCATCTGGCGCGACGTCGTCGGCGTCCCCGCCGAGCGGATCCAGCGGCTGGGCAAGAAGGAGAACTACTGGGACATGGGCGTGCCCGGTCCCTGCGGCCCCTGCTCGGAGATCAACTACGACCGCGGTCCGGAGTTCGGCGCCGAGGGCGGCCCCGCCGTCAACGACGAGCGCTACGTGGAGATCTGGAACCTGGTCTTCATGCAGTACGAGCGCGGGCCGGGCGAGGGCAAGGACTACCCGATCCTCGGTGAGCTGCCCAGCAAGAACATCGACACCGGCCTCGGCCTGGAGCGCCTGGCGATGATCCTGCAGGGCGTGCACAACATGTACGAGACCGACACCCTGCGCGCGGTCATCGACAAGGCCGGCGAGCTGACCGGGGTGCGCTACGGCGCCGCCGAGGGCAGCGACGTCTCCCTGCGCGTGGTCGCCGACCACCTGCGCACCTCCGTGATGCTCATCGGCGACGGCGTCACCCCCGGCAACGAGGGCCGCGGCTACGTGCTGCGCCGCATCATGCGCCGCGCCATCCGCAACATGCGCATCCTGGGCGCCGACAAGCCGGTCGTCGGCGAGCTGGTCGACACCGTGATCGGCACGATGGGGCAGCAGTACCCGGAGCTGATCACCGACCGGCAGCGCATCGAGACCGTCGCGCTCGCCGAGGAGGCCGCCTTCCTCAAGACCCTCAAGGCCGGCACCAACATCCTCGACACCGCCGTCACCGAGACCAAGGCCGCCGGCGGGGCCGTCCTGCCGGGCGAGAAGGCCTTCCTGCTCCACGACACCTGGGGCTTCCCCATCGACCTCACCCTGGAGATGGCCGCCGAGCAGGGCCTGTCCGTGGACGAGGAGGGCTTCCGCCGCCTGATGAAGGAGCAGCGGGAGCGCGCCAAGGCCGACGCCAGGGCCAAGAAGACCGGCCACGCCGACCTGAGCTCCTACCGCGAGGTCGCCGACACCGCCGGGACGACCGTCTTCACCGGCTACACCGACACCGAGGGCGAGGCGTCCGTCGTCGGCCTGCTGGTGAACGGCCTGCCCTCGCCGGCCGCCTCCGAGGGCGACGACGTCGAGGTCGTGCTCGACCGCACCCCGTTCTACGCCGAGGGCGGCGGCCAGCAGCCCGACACCGGCCGCATCCGCCTGGACTCCGGCGCGGTCGTCGAGATCCGCGACGTCCAGCAGCCGGTCCCCGGCGTCACCGTGCACAAGGGCACCGTCCAGGTCGGCGAGGTCACCGTCGGCGCCTCGGCGTACGCCGCCATCGACGTCACGCGCCGCCGGGCCATCGCCCGCGCCCACAGCGCCACCCACCTCACCCACCAGGCGCTGCGCGACGCGCTCGGCCCGACGGCCGCCCAGGCCGGCTCCGAGAACGCCCCGGGCCGCTTCCGCTTCGACTTCGGCTCGCCGACCGCCGTGCCCGGCGCCGTCCTCACCGACGTCGAGCAGAGGATCAACGAGGTCCTCGCCCGTGAACTCGACGTCATGGCCGAGGTGATGAGCATGGAGGAGGCCAGGAAGCAGGGCGCCATCGCCGAGTTCGGCGAGAAGTACGGCGACCGGGTGCGCGTGGTGACCATCGGCGACTTCTCCAAGGAGCTGTGCGGCGGCACCCATGTGCACAACACCGCCCAGCTCGGCCTGGTGAAGCTGCTGGGCGAGTCCTCCATCGGCTCCGGCGTGCGCCGCGTGGAGGCCCTGGTCGGCGTGGACGCCTACAACTTCCTCGCCCGCGAGCACACGGTGGTCTCCCAGCTCACCGATCTGCTCAAGGGCCGCCCCGAGGAGCTGCCGGAGAAGATCTCCGGGATGCTCGCCAAGCTGAGGGACGCCGAGAAGGAGATCGAGCGCTTCCGCGCCGAGAAGGTCCTGGCCGCCGCCGCGGGCCTGGCCTCCTCCGCCCGCGACGTCGACGGGACCGCGTTCGTCGGCGCCCGGGTCCCCGACGGCACGACCGCCGACGACCTGCGCAAGCTCGTCCTCGACGTGCGCGGCCGCATCCAGGGCGGGCGTCCGGCCGTGGTGGCCCTGTTCTCGGTCGCCAACGGCCGTCCGCTGACCGTCATCGCCACCAACGACGCCGCCCGCGACCGCGGCCTCAAGGCCGGCGACCTCGTCCGCGCCGCCGCCAAGGCCCTCGGCGGCGGGGGCGGCGGCAAGCCGGACGTGGCCCAGGGCGGCGGCCAGGACCCCCAGGCGGTCGACGAGGCCGTCGCCGCCGTCGAGCGCCTGGTGGCGGCCGCCTGATGAGGCGCGGCAGGCGGCTGGCCGTGGACGTCGGGGAAGCCCGGATCGGGGTCGCCTCCTGCGACCCCGACGGGCTCCTGGCCACACCGGTGGAGACCGTGCCGGGACGCGACGTCCCGGCCGCCCGCCGCCGGCTGGCCGAACTCGTCGCGGAGTACGAACCGCTGGAGGTCGTGGTCGGGCTCCCCCGCTCCCTCAACGGGCGCGAGGGCCCGGCCGCGGCCCGGGTGCGGGCCTTCGCCCGGGAGCTGGCCCAGGCAGTCGCCCCGGTGGCGGTACGCCTGGTGGACGAGCGGATGAGCACCGTCACCGCGGCCCAGTCCATGCGCGCCTCGGGCGTCTCGTCGAAGAAGGGCCGCGGCCGGATCGACCAGGCCGCGGCCGTGGTCATCCTGCAGAGCGCCCTGGAGACCGAGCGGGTGTCCGGCCGGGCCCCGGGGGAGTGCGTCGGGGCGGGCGGCCGATAGCGGTACGGTAACGTTCCGCTTCGGACGGCGCCGTTCGAACACCAAGCCGTACGCCGGAGACGGCTGTTCGGGCAGCGGAGTCCGCGAGTACCGCAACCGGCTGCCGTCCGACGGCTCTAGGGGATCGATGACTGAGTATGGCCGGGGCACCGGCTCCGAACCGTGGTACCCCGACGACCCGCTCTACGGGGACCAGGGGTGGAACGACGGAGCCCACCACGGGGCCCAGGAGGGAACCCGGCACGGCGACTGGGACACCTACGGCGGGCAGAGTCAGTACCACCCCCAGCAGCACCAGGGCCAGCAGCAGCCCGGTTACGGGCAGCAGGGCTGGGACACCCAGGGCGGCGGACAGCAGTACGGGCACCAGCAGCAGTACGGCGATCCGTACGGCCACCAGGACCAGCAGCACCAGGGGCACCAGGGGCACCAGGGCGACCCCTACGGGCACCAGCAGCAGTACGGCGATCCGTACGGCCACCAGGACCAGCAGCACCAGCAGCACCAGGGCGACCCCCACGGACAGCACCAGGGGCAGCACCAGGGCGATCCGTACGGCGGCGGGCAGTACGCGGACCACACCGCCCACCCCGGAGCACAGGACGCCTACCCGCAGTACCCCGAGCAGCACGGACACCCCGAGCAGCACGGGCGGCACGAGGAGTACGGACAGCAGTCCCCGCACCCCCGGCAGCCGGGGCGACGGCGCCGCGACGAGCCCGACCCCGGCCCCGGGCCCGACGAGGAGACCGGCTGGGACCCGGGCCCGGACCAGGGCGAGCACGCCTTCTTCTCGGACGACGGCGACGACGAGTACGGCGACGAGGGCGGCGGCCGGTCCGGACGCGGACGCAAGGGCAGGGGCGGCAGGAAGGGCAGGAACGGCATCGCCTGCCTGACCGTCGCACTCGTCCTGGTCGGCGGCGTCGGCACGGCCGGCTACTTCGCCTACGACTTCTACCGGAGCCACTTCGCCGCCGCGCCCGACTTCTCGGGTCAGGGCGAGGGCGAGACCCAGGTGGAGATCCCCGAGAACAGCACACTGGCCCAGATGGGCGCCATCCTGGAGAAGGCCGGCGTGGTCAAGAGCCAGCAGGGCTTCATCGAGGCGTCCAACGCCAACCCCAAGGCGCAGAGCATCCAGCCGGGCGTCTACATGCTGCGCAAGGAGATGTCCTCGGCGGCGGCCATCGAGATGATGCTCGACCCCTCCAGCCAGAACGCCCTGATCATCGCCGAGGGCAAGCGGTCGTCGGAGATCTACGCGCTGATCGACGAGAAGCTCGGCCTGGCGGAGGGCACCACGGAGAAGGCCGCCGAGAAGGCCGACCTCGGCCTGCCCGAGTGGGCCGAGGGCAACCCCGAGGGTTTCCTCTTCCCGGCCAAGTACACCGTGGGCGACAAGACCAAGCCCGAGGACCTGCTCAGGAAGATGGTGGAGCGGGCCGAGCGGGAGTTCGCCAAGATCGACCTGGAGACCCAGGCGGCGAAGGTGGACAAGACCCCGTACGAGGTCGTCATCATCGCCTCGCTGATCCAGGCGGAGGCGCAGGAGGACGACGAGTTCGGCAAGGTCTCGCGGGTCATCTACAACCGTCTCGACCCCGGCAACACCGCCACCAACGGCAGGCTCGAGTTCGACTCGACCATCAACTACGCGATGGGACGCTCCACCCTGGACGTCTCGATCGAGGACACCGACCTGGACTCGCCCTACAACACCTACCGGAACAAGGGGCTGCCACCCGGCCCCATCGACAATCCCGGGCACCAGGCGTTCGAGGCGGCCCTCAACCCGACCGAGGGCGGCTGGCTGTACTTCGTGACCGTCAAGCCGGGCGACACCCGCTTCTCCGAGGACATCGAGGAGCACAACCGGCACGTGGAGGACTTCAACGCGGAGCAGAAGAAGAACAGGGAGAACCAGTGAGCCCGGCCGGAAGGCGGGCGGCGGTCCTGGGGGCGCCCATCGCCCACTCCCTCTCCCCGGTGCTCCACCGGGCCGCCTACCGTGAGATGGGCCTGACCGGCTGGTCGTACGACCGCTTCGAGGTGGACGAGGACGGCATCGCGCCGTTCCTGGGGGAGATCGCCGCCGGCGGCGATGACTGGGCCGGCCTGTCGCTGACCATGCCGCTCAAGCGGGCCGTCATCCCCCTGCTGGACGGGATCGGCGACACCGCGGCCTCGGTCGGGGCCGTCAACACCGTGGTCTTCACCGCGGACGGCCGCCGCCTCGGCGAGAACACCGACGTCCCCGGCATGATCGCCGCGCTGCGCGAACGCGGCGTGGAGAGCGTTCCGCGCGCCGCGGTGCTGGGCGCCGGCGCCACGGCCTCTTCCGCGCTCGCCGCGCTCGCCCGGGTCTGCACCGGCGAGGTCACCGCGTACGTCCGCAGCCGGGAGCGGGCCGAGGAGATGCGCGGCTGGGGCGAGCGGCTGGGCGTGGCGGTGGCGACCGCCGACTGGGCGGACGCGCCGCGGGCGCTGACCGCGCCCCTGGTGATCGCCACCACGCCCGCGGGCGCCGCCGACGCCCTGGCGGCGGCCGTGCCCGAGCGGCCCGGCACCCTGTTCGACGTCCTCTACGAGCCCTGGCCGACCCCGCTGGCCGCGGCCTGGGCCGGACGCGGCGGGCAGGTCCTCGGCGGCCTGGACCTCCTGGTGCACCAGGCGGCCCTCCAGGTCGAGATGATGACCGGCCGCGCCCCGGCCCCGCTGGCCGCGATGCGCGCGGCGGGCGAGGCCGCGCTGGCCGCGCGCACGGCCTGACACACCGGAGCAGGGGACCGGCAGCCGAGACGGGCGTCCCGCCTGCTGGACGGACGGCCGGTCCCGCGGTGCGATCGTGAAAGGATCGGGACCGAGCACGTACGGGCCTGGACTGAGGAGCACCGTTGAGCAGGTTGCGCTGGCTGACCGCGGGGGAGTCGCACGGCCCCGCACTGGTGGCGACGCTGGAGGGGCTGCCCTACGGCGTGCCGGTCACCACGGACATGGTGGCGGACGAGCTGGCGCGGCGGCGGCTGGGCTACGGTCGCGGCGCGCGGATGAAGTTCGAGCGGGACGAGGTCACCTTCCTCGGCGGGGTGAGGCACGGGCTGACTCTGGGCTCCCCGGTCGCGGTCATGATCGGCAACACCGAGTGGCCCAAGTGGGAGAAGGTGATGGCGGCCGACCCGGTGGACGAGGCCGAGCTGGCCGAGCTGGCCCGCAACGCGCCGCTGACCCGGCCCCGCCCCGGCCACGCCGATCTGGCCGGGATGCAGAAGTACGGGGTGGGCGACGCCCGGCCGATCCTGGAGCGGGCCTCGGCGCGGGAGACGGCCGCCCGGGTGGCGCTGGGCGCGGTCGCCCGGTCGTACCTGAGGCAGACGGCCGGCATCGAGATCGTCTCCCACGTGGTGGCGCTGGGCGGGGCCGAGGCCCCGGCCGGGACGCTGCCGGAGCCGGGGGACGTGGCGCGGCTGGACGCCGACCCCGTGCGCTGCCTGGATCCGGCGGCGAGCCGGGCGATGGTGGAGGTCATCGACGCCGCCCACAAGGACGGCGACACCCTCGGCGGCGTCGTCGAGGTCGTCGCCTACGGGGTGCCGGTCGGGCTTGGCTCCCATGTGCACTGGGACCGCCGGCTGGACGCCCGGCTGGCCTCGGCGCTGATGGGCATCCAGGCCATCAAGGGCGTGGAGGTCGGTGACGGCTTCGAGCTGGCCCGGGTGCCCGGCTCGAAGGCGCACGACGAGATCGTGCCCGGCGAGGACGGCATCCGGCGCGCCTCGGGGCGGTCGGGCGGCACCGAGGGAGGGCTGTCCACCGGCGAGGTGCTGCGGGTGCGGGCGGCGATGAAGCCGATCGCCACCGTGCCGCGGGCGCTGGCCACCGTGGACGTCACCACCGGCGAGGCCACCCGCGCCCACCACCAGCGCTCGGACGTGTGCGCGGTGCCGGCCGCCGGGATCGTCGCCGAGGCGATGGTCGCGCTGGTGCTGGCCGACGCGGTCGCCGAGAAGTTCGGCGGCGACTCGGTCACCGAGACCCGCCGAAACGTGACCGGCTTCCTGGACAACCTGGAGATCCGGTGAGCGCCGGGCGGCCGCGGGAAGCCGGCGCCGGCCCGGCCGTGGTCCTGGTGGGCCCGCCCGGCGCGGGCAAGACCACCGTGGGGAAGGTGCTGGCCCGCCGGCTGGGGGTGGAGCTGCGCGACACCGACGCGGACATCGAGACCGCCGCGGGCAAGGCCATCCCCGAGATCTTCGTCGACGACGGGGAGGCGCACTTCCGCGCGCTGGAGCGGGAAGCGGTACGCGCGGCCCTGACCGGGCACGAGGGCGTGGTCTCGCTCGGCGGCGGTGCCGTCATGGACGCCGGCACCCGCGAGCTGCTGGCCGGCCTTCCGGTGGTCTTCCTGGACGTGGCACTGGCCGACGCCGTCAAACGCGTCGGGCTGGACGCCCCGCGCCCCCTGCTGGCGGTCAACCCCCGCAAGCAGTGGCGCACGCTGATGGAACAGCGCCGCCCGCTGTACACCGAGGTGGCCCGCGCGGTCGTCACCACCGAGGGCCGCGACCCGGAGGAGACCGCCCAGGCGGTCCTGGACGCACTCGAGTTGAAGGAAGCATGACCACCACACCTCCCATCCGCATCACCGTCGGCGGCACCGCGGGCACCGCGCCCTACGACGTCCTCGTCGGACGGCGGCTCCTGGACGAACTGCCGGGCCTGATCGGCGCCGAGGCCCGCCGGGTGGCCGTGATCCACCCCGAGGCGCTGGCCGAGACCGGCCAGGTGCTCCGCGAGGACCTGGCGGAGCAGGGGTACGAGGCCATCGCCGTCCAGGTGCCCAACGCCGAGGAGGCCAAGACCGCCGAGGTCGCCGCGTACTGCTGGAAGGCGCTGGGGCAGTCCGGTTTCACCCGCACCGACGTCGTCGTCGGCGTCGGCGGGGGAGCGACCACCGATCTGGCGGGCTTCGTCGCGGCGACCTGGCTGCGCGGGGTGCGCTGGATCGCGGTGCCCACCACGGTGCTGGGCATGGTGGACGCGGCCGTCGGCGGCAAGACCGGCATCAACACCGCCGAGGGCAAGAACCTGGTGGGCGCCTTCCACCCCCCGGCCGGGGTGCTGTGCGACCTGGCCGCGCTGGAGTCGCTGCCGGTGCACGACTACGTCAGCGGCCTGGCCGAGATCATCAAGGCGGGCTTCATCGCCGACCCGGCCATCCTGGACCTGATCGAGGCCGACCCCGAGGCCGCCCGCACCCCCGCCGGCCCGCACACCTCCGAGCTGATCGAGCGCTCCATCCGGGTCAAGGCCGAGGTGGTCTCCTCCGACCTGAAGGAGTCGGGGCCGCGGGAGATCCTCAACTACGGGCACACCCTGGCCCACGCCATCGAGAAGAACGAGCGCTACAACTGGCGGCACGGCGCGGCCGTCGCCGTCGGCATGGTCTTCGCCGCCGAGCTGGGCCGCATCGCGGGCCGGCTGGACGACGCCACCGCCGACCGGCACCGGGCGATCCTCACCGCCGTCGGGCTGCCCGTCACCTACCGGGGCGACCAGTGGCCCAAGCTGCTGGAGACGATGAAGGTCGACAAGAAGACCCGCGGCGACCGGCTGCGCTTCATCGTCCTGGACGGACTGGCCAGGCCCGCCGTCCTGGAGGGACCGGACCCGGCGATGCTGCTCGCCGCCCACGCGGAGATCGCCGCGTGAGCGCCGCCGGGTCCCGCAGGGTCCTCGTCCTCAACGGCCCCAACCTCGGCCGCCTGGGCTCCCGCGAGCCCGACGTCTACGGCTCCACCTCCTACGCCGGGCTCGTCGAGCGGTGCACGGAACTGGGCAGGGAGCTGGGCCTGGAGGTCGAGGTCCGCGAGACCAACGACGAGGGCGAGATGATCCGCTGGCTCCACGAGGCCGCCGACGCCTGTCTGCCGGTCGTCCTCAACCCCGCCGCGTTCACCCACTACTCGTACGGGATGCGCGACGCCGCCGCCCAGCGCACCGCCCCGCTGATCGAGGTGCACATCTCCAACCCCCACGCCCGCGAGGAGTTCCGCCACACCTCGGTCGTGGCGGCCGTGGCCTCCGGCACCATCGCGGGCTTCGGCATCGGCTCCTACGAACTGGCCCTGCGCGCCCTGGCCGGCGACCGGCCGCAGGGCTGAGACGGGCCGGGACGGGGCGCGGGCACCACTTCGGACCGCCGGCCGTTCACACGGCACCGGACGGGGAGGGTACCGTTCGGTGCCGGACGGACGAGGTGACGTCCGGCCGGGCCCACCGCGCCCGGCCGGCGCACCGGACGGAAACGGAGTTGGGACCGGATGCAGCAGTACGGGGCGCAGCGGCCCGTCCCGCCCTCGGGCTCACCCCAGGGCCATTCCCAGGGACACCCACCCCACCCCCACCCCCACCCGCAGCCCGCCGCCCACCCCGGCTGGAACACCCCCCACCGGGTCCCCCCGCCTCCGCCACCGCCACCCTCGCACCCGGCACCGCCCGCCGGACCGCCCGCCGCGCCGCCCGCCGCCGTGCCCGCGGCAC
>NZ_JBKJFM010000309.1:0-2489 GCF_046614825.1 Streptomyces nanhaiensis | reverse complement strand
GGGGGGGGCGGCCACCGGCGGGCGCACCTCGCCACGGGCGGGGCGGACGAGGCCGCCGCCGGCGCCGTGGAGGCCTCCGGCCGCGGCCTGGGCGTGGGCGCCGCTGCCGCGGCCGTCGGACACGGTCCGCGTCGCGGTGGTGCAGCCCGGTGTGGTCGCCGGGGCCGAGGCGCGCTTCGACGCCGGCGAGCGGCTGACCCGCGGCCTGGCGGGCCGGGAGGTGGATCTGGTGGTGTGGGGCGAGAGCAGCGTCGGCTACGACCTGGACGAACGCCCGGACCTGGGCGAGCGGCTGGCTGCGCTGTCCGCGCGGGTCGGGGCGCCGCTGCTGGTGAACGTGGACGCCCGGCGGCCGGGCGGGCCGGGGATCTTCAAGAGCTCGGTGGCGGTGGGCCCGCGGGGGCCCACCGGGGAGCGCTACGACAAGATGCGGCTGGTGCCGTTCGGGGAGTACGTGCCGGCCCGTTCCCTGCTGGGCTGGGCGACGGCGGTGGGCAGGGCGGCCGAGGAGGACCGCAGGCGCGGGGACGCGCCGGTGGTGATGGAGAGCGTCGGGGTGCGCACAGGCCCGCTGGTGTGCTTCGAGTCGGCCTTCCCCGACACCGGCCGGGTGCTGGCGCGCGACGGCGCCGAGTTGCTCGTCACCCAGTCGGCGACCTCCACCTTCCAGGACAGCTGGGCGCCGTCCCAGCACGCCTCCCTGGCGGCGCTGCGGGCCGCGGAGAGCGGACGGCCGATGGTGCACGCCACGCTGACGGGGGTGAGCGCGGTGCACGGCCCGCGCGGCGAGCCGGTGGGCGGGCGGCTGGGCACCGAGCGGAGCGGGGCCGCCGTCTACGAGGTGCCGCTCGCCTCGGGCACCACCGGCTACGTCCGGTTCGGCGACTGGGCCGTCGCCGCCGCGCTGGGTTCGCTGCTGTCGGCGGCGGCCGTGGCGGCGGCGCGCCGGTTCCGGGACGGGGGGTTCCGGGACGGGAGGTGGGGGAAGCGGCGGCCGGGAGCGCGGAGGGCGGCTACCCGGCCTGCTCCAGCGCGGCGGTGACGACCCGTTCGCACAGTTCGTGGGTGCGCAGGGCGTCCTCGGCGTCCAGGTGCCGCCCGGTGCGCACGGCGTCGAGGAAGGCCAGGGTGATCTGCTCGATGCCGCGCTGGCGGGCCACCGGCACCCAGTCCCCGCGGCGGCGGACGCTGGGCTGGCCCTTGTGGTCGACGACCTCGGCGAGGTTGAACACCTGGCGCCTGGTGTCCCGCCCGGAGACCTCCAGGACCTCCTCGGCACTGCCGCTCATCCGGTTCATGACCCCGATCGCGGTGAAGCCGTCGCCCGACATCTGGAGCACCACGTGGTGCAGGAGCCCGTCCCTGACCCGGGCGCGGACGTCGATGTGCCCGGCCGGCCCGGGCAGCAGGAAGCGGAGGGTGTCGACGACGTGGATGAAGTCGTCGTAGACCACCTCGCGCGGGTCGGCCGCCAGCCCGATGCGGTTCTTCTGCATCAGGATCAGGTCGCGCGGGTGCTCCAGGCACTGGGTGTAGCCGGGCGCGTGGCGGCGGTTGAAGCCGACGGCGAGCGGCACGCGCCGCTCGCCGGCCAGGCGCACCAGACGCTCGGCGTCGGCCAGGGTGTGGGCGAGCGGCTTGTCGACGTAGGTGGGCACCCCGGCCTCCAGCAGCCGGGCGACGATCGCGGGGTGCTCGGCCGTCGGGGCGTGGACGAACGCGGCGTCGGGGCCGGCCGCGATCAGTGCGTCGAGGTCCGTGTGCCGCTGCGGGCCGGGGATCCGGTGGGCCTCGGCCGTCCGCTCCAGGGTGGCGCGGGTGCGGGTGTGCAGATGGAGTTCCAGTCCCGGCCGGGCGGTGAGCACCGGCAGGTACGCCTTCTGCGCGATGTCGCCGAGTCCGATCACTCCGACCCTCACGGGACCCCCTTGGTTTCGCCGTCGTCCGGTGCCGTCCGGTGCCGTCCGGGGGCATCTCGGGGCGCGGCCGCCGCGCCGCCGCACCGTGTTCCCCCGCGGACCGGCAGCATACGCGGCGCACGGCGGCTTCCGGACGGCGCGTGCCGTCGCGGTCGTACGGGTGCGGCGGGGCGGTGCCCGCGGCGCGGTGCGCCCGGCCGGGGAGGGTCCCCGGCGGGCCCGCCATCGGCCACACGGACCCCACGAGACACACAAGACGCACGAGGCACATGAGGCGCACGAGGCGCACGAGGCACCCGCGTCACTCCTGCGGGGAGTTCCCGGCGGCCGCGCGGTGCGGGAGGGTTGGCCGGGTGCGACATGTGCGAAGCGCCCTGCTCCTGGCCGGAGCCGCCCTGGCGGCCGTCTCGGGGTGCGTCACGGTGGCGGGCGGCCAGCGGCCGCAGGAGGGCGGACCGCCGGCCCCGCCCACGGGCCCCGCCCTGCCCCGGCAGGACACCGGAGCGCCGCGGACCCCCGGCCCGGCACGCGAGACCCTCGCCCGGGTGGAGGAGGGCCCGGAGCGGTCCG
>NZ_JBKJFM010000308.1:0-2513 GCF_046614825.1 Streptomyces nanhaiensis | reverse complement strand
CGCACCGGCGGACCGGCCCTCGACCTCGGCGGCCCCGCCGCCGGAGCGGGCTTCCCGGCGGGCCCGGCCGCGGGCCCCGGCCCCTCCAGCGGCAGGGTCTCCGGCGACACCCTGGTCAGCGGCATCCCGCGGGTGCCCGCGGCCGACGACGACGGCCGGTCCGCCCCCTCCGAGGAGGACCACGACGCCCGGCCGCCCGCACCCGCTCCCGCCAAGCGGGGCCGCTCCAAGCTGGTCCTGCTCGGCGTCGCCACCTTCGGTGTGCTCGGCGTCGCGTACGGCGCCGGCCTGCTGCTGGACCACGCCGACGTGCCCAACGGCACCACCGTGCTCGGCGTGGACATCGGCGGCACCGGCAAGGACGAGGCGATGAACAAGCTCGACGCCGTTCTCGGCGAGCGGGCCCGCACACCGCTGGTCCTCGAGGTGGAGGGTGAGCAGAAGACGCTCAAGCCGAGCGTCGCGGGCCTGTCGCTGGACACCGAGAACACCGTGCGGGACGCCTCGGGGCGGGACTACAACCCCGTCTCCGTCATCGGATCGCTCCTCGGCGGCGCCCGGCAGGCCGAGCCCGTCTTCAAGGTCGACGAGGAGAAGCTCACGGCGGCCCTGAGGGACCTCGCCGGATCGTCCGGCGGCGGCGCGTCGCAGGACGGGATGGTGAAGTTCGTCGGCGGCAAGGCCGTCGGCGTCCCGGGCAAGCCGCACAAGCAGGTCGACGTCGACAAGGGCGCCGGTCTGCTGGAGGACGCCTACCGGGCGCAGGTGGCCACCGGAAGGAGCGAGGCGGTCGAGCTGCCGGTCGCCCTCCGGCAGCCCTCGGTCGGCCAGAAGGAGATCGACCGGGCGATCCGGGAGTTCGGCGAGCCGGCGATGTCCGGAATGGTCACGGTGAAGGCGGGCGACAGGTCGATCCCGTTCAGCCCCACCGGGTCGCTGCCGAAGTTCCTGTCCATGAAGCCGGTGAACGGCAAGCTCGTGGACACCTACGACCTCAAGGTGCTCGAGGACCTGTACGGCAGCACCTTCGACGGCGTCCTGATCGCCCGCGGCAACGGGTCCAGGACGCCGGTCACCCCCCAGGACGTCGCGGGCGCGCTGCGCGAGGCGCTCCGGCAGACGGACCCGGCCAAGCGGGTCGGCGTCATCGAGCTCGACCCGCGGTAGACGGCCGCGGGCACGACACCGGTGCCGTGCCGGCCGGGGTGAACCCCGGCCGGCACGGCGCTAGTTGAGCCGGGAGCGGGCCGCCCGCGCCTCGCGGCGCACGGCGACCGCGGCGTTGGGCTCCATCGCTGCGACCATGTCGGCGTACGCCTCCATCTCCCGCGCGCCGCCGACGAAGTCCCCCCGCTCCACCAGCAGCCGCGCCCGCTCGTAGCGCAGCCGGGCAGGGTGGTGCGGCAGCAGCAGGGAAAGCTCCACCGCCCAGAGCTGGACGTCGGTGTGCTCGGGACGGGCCGCCGCCCACGCGCGGATGTTGTTCAGCACCCGCAGCACGATCTCCACGGGGCCGGCCGGCTGGAGCATCGCCTCCGACAGCGGCGCTCCCGCCGTGCCCGCCACCAGCAGCTCGACGTCCTGCCCGGTCAGCGGCAGACCGCCCGCGAAGGGGTCGGCGAGGACGTGCTCGCCGCGGGGATCGCCGAAGCCGACCACGAAGTGCCCGGGCAGGGCGACCCCGTACACCGGCGCGCCCGCCCGGCGCGCGACCTCCATCCACACCACCGACAGCAGGATCGGCAGCCCCCGCCGCCGTCTCAGCACCTCGCTCAGCAGCGAGGACTCCAGCCGGCGGTAGTCGGCGGGCGTGCCGTGGAAGCCGTGGCGCCCGCCGAGCAGCTCGGCCAGGGCGTGCGCCCACTGCGCGGGGGTGCGCGAGGGCGCGTACGGCAGCAGGCCCGTCAGCCGGTCCAGCTCGATCTGGGCGGCGTCGACGAGACCGTCCACGCCCTCGCCGCCCTCCGCGCGTACGGCGGGGTCGGCCTCGGCGTCGACCAGCAGGCACAGCAGTGCCAGATCGGGCCGCTCGGCCCGTGCGGCCCGTGCGAAGCGCTCCCGCACCGAGTCGGCGCCCGCGTTCTGGGGACTGTCCATCAGGCCCTCCCTGCCCGGCTCAGCCGCGCGGTGCCCGGCGGTAGTGGTAGGAGTGGTGATCGGCGAAGCCCATCCGGGCGTACATCGCCCGTGCGGCGGTGTTCTCCGGCTCGACCTGGAGGTACGCGGCCGAGGCCCCCTCCGCCAGCGCCGTGCGGGCCAGCTCGGCCATCACCGCCGTGGCCAGTCCCTCGCGCCGCCGCTCCGGGGCGGTCTCGACGGCGGCGAACCCCGCCCACCGGCCGTCCACCACGCACCGCCCGACGGCCGCCGGGGCGCCTTGCGGACCGTCGCCCGGCACGGTGGCGAACCACACCGACGGGCCGCCCGCCAGCACCTTCAGCGCGTCGCCGGCCGGCCCCGAGGCGCCGCGGCCGTAGGCGGACAGCCAGGCCGCGTCCGGCCGCCGCGACAGC
>NZ_JBKJFM010000307.1:0-2531 GCF_046614825.1 Streptomyces nanhaiensis | reverse complement strand
CCGCGGGGGCCGCCCTGCCGGTCCGGGCCCGCCCCGCCCGGCCCACCGCGGGCATACGCACGCCCGCACCCCCGCCGCACACCGCCGGCCGTCCCCCGTACACCGCACGCCATCAGGGCCGGGCGCCGCCGCCTCCGCCGGGCAGTTGACGTTTCCCGTCGTCCCACCGCCGCGGTCGGCACCCGGCCGCGGCGCCCTGCTGGAGGCATCCCTTGAAACGCGCCACCCTGGTGCGGGCGCTCCTCGCCCTCGCCGTGATCGCCCTGTCCGTCTACGCCGCGGTGACCTCCTCCCCGCGGCTCGGCCTCGACCTGCGCGGCGGCACCCAGATCGTGCTGGAGACCCGCGACTCGCCCACCACCGAGGCCGACCGCGAGGCCACCGACCGCACCCTGGAGGTGCTGCGCCGCCGCGTCGACGCGCTCGGCGTCGCCGAACCGAACATCACCCGGTCCGGCGACAACCGGATCATCGTCGAACTGCCCGGCCTGCAGGACCCGCGCGAGGCCGCCGACGTCCTCGGCCGCACCGCGCAGCTCACCTTCCACCCCGTCCTCGGCGCCGCCGCCGAGGGGGAGGAGGCCGGGGAGGGCGAGCGCGTCCTGCCCGACACCTCCGGCCAGCGGCTGCGCCTGGGGGCCGCCGAGCTGACCGGCGAGGGGGTGGAGGACGCCGAGGCCGCCATCGACCAGCAGACCGGCGGCGGCTGGTACGTCACCGTCGACCTGCGCGGCGGCGGCGAGGCGGCCTGGGCCGAGCTGACCGGCCAGGCCGCCTGCGCACCGCCCGGCGACCCGAGGCGGCGGGTGGCGATCGTCCTGGACGACGAGATCATCTCCGCGCCGCAGGTCGATCCCTCGGTCGCCTGCGAGCGGGGCATCACCGGCGGCTCCACCCAGATCACCGGCAACTTCTCCCAGGAGGAGGCCAAGGAGCTGGCCCTGCTCATCGACGGCGGCGCCCTGCCGGTGCCGGTGGAGATCATCGAGCAGCGCACCGTCGGCCCGACCCTGGGCCAGGAGGCCATCGAGGCCAGCGCCCGGGCCGCGGTCATCGGCACCGCGCTGACCGCGCTGTTCATCATCGCCGTCTACCGCCTGCTGGGCGCCCTCGCCGCCGTGGCCCTGGCCTGCTACGGGCTCATCTCCTACGCCGCGCTGGTCGCGCTCGGCGCCACCCTCACGCTGCCGGGACTGGCCGGCTTCGTGCTGGCGATCGGCATGGCCGTGGACGCCAACGTGCTCGTCTTCGAACGCGCCCGCGAGGAGTACGCGGCCCGCCGCGGCAAGAACCTGCTCAGGGCCCTGACGGAGGGCTTCCGCAACGCCCTCAGCGCCATCGCCGACTCCAACGTCACCACGCTGCTGGCCGCCGGACTGCTGTTCTTCTTCGCCTCCGGACCGGTGCGCGGCTTCGGCGTGACCCTGTCCATCGGTGTGCTCGCCTCCATGGTCAGCGCCCTGCTGATCACCCGGGTGCTCACCGAGTTCGCCGTCTCCCGCGAAGCGCTGCGCAGACGGCCGGGGCTCACCGGCATCGCGGGCGTGGGCCGGGTGCGGGAGTGGATCAACCGCCGCGAGCCGGACCTGATGAGCCGGCGGCGGCGCTGGCTGGCGATCTCGCTGGCCGCCGTCGTCCTGGCGGGCTCGGGCATCGCGGCGCGCGGGCTGGACTTCGGGGTGGAGTTCACCGGCGGGCGGCTGATCGAGTACTCCACCGCCTCCCCCGTCGACCCGGAGCAGGCGCGCTCGGCGCTGGCGGACGCGGGCTTCCCCCGCGCCGTCGTCCAGACCTCGGGGGACGGCGACCTCACGGTGCGCACCGACGAGCTGTCCAACGCCGAGGCGGCCGAGGTGGCCGAGACGATCGAGGAGCTGGGAGGGGAGACGGAGAAGATCCGCGACGAGCTGATCGGCCCCAGCCTCGGGGACGAGCTGCGCAGGGGCGCCCTGATCGCCCTCGGCATCGCGCTGGCCGCCCAGATGCTCTATCTGGCGATCCGCTTCCGCTGGACCTTCTCGGTGGGCGCGGTGCTGGCGATGGTCCACGACGTGCTGATCCTCGTCGGGATCTTCGCCTGGCTGGGCAAGCCGGTCGACGGGGTGTTCCTGGCCGCCCTGCTCACCGTGATCGGCTACTCGGTCAACGACTCGGTGGTGGTCTTCGACCGGGTGCGCGAGCTGTGGACGGCCCGGCGCAAGGAGCCCTTCGCCGAGGTCGCCAACGCCGCGGTCCTGCAGACCGTGCCCCGCACCGTGAACACCGGCATGGGCGCGCTGTTCATCCTGGCCGCGCTCGCCGTGCTCGGCGGCGACACCCTGACCGACTTCGCCGTCGCGCTGCTGATCGGCATCGTCGTGGGCACCTGGTCCTCGGTGTTCACCGCGACGCCCCTGGCCATCGAACTGGAGGCGCGCAGCAGCGCGCCGCCGCCGAGGCCGGCGCGGTCCCGGTCGTCGGCGGCCCCGGGGCGCTTCGGGACGCGGGACGGGCGCGAGCGGGGCGACAGCGGCGCGCAGGTCTGACGGGCC
>NZ_JBKJFM010000306.1:0-2609 GCF_046614825.1 Streptomyces nanhaiensis | reverse complement strand
TCCCGCGGGGGCCGGGGGCCGGTGTCCGCGCCGGGCGGGGGGATGTGCACCGCGGCCAGCGGGCTCCAGGCCTGTCCGTCCAGCCGGACCTCGGGCTCGCCCGCGCCCAGCGCGCGGGCCGCGAGGAGCAGCGCCGCGGCCGCGTGCCCGGTGTCCAGCAGCAGCAGCGGCCAGGCGCGGTGGCCGTAGTGGGAGACCGTGCGCCGCGCGGTGACCGAGAGTTCGGCGGTCACGCCGGGTGGCGTGCCGCCGGGCCGCGGGCCGAGGCGGTGCACGCGGTGGCGCAGCGGGTCGTAGCCGTAGCGGCCGGGCGGCAGGGAGCAGCCGGCTCCCACGGCCAGTTCGGCGTCCACCGGGTGCAGCGCGCCGGCGGAGGGCGCCGGTCGCAGGCGCCCGGAGCCGTCCGAGGCCGCCAGGGACAGGCGCAGTACGGCCTCCACGTCGAGTTCTCCCCGGGCCGCGGCCGGGATGGCGCGCGGTGGTCCCGGCCAGGCCCGGACGGCGGGCCTGGCGGGCGTGTCGGTGCCGGGGCGCTCCGGGGAGCGGGCGAGGGCGAGGGCGGCGGCGAGGTCCACCGGATACTGCCCGGAGGCGTGTTCCTCGGGGGTGTGTTCCACGGGGCCGCCCTCACATGTGGGGTGGAGGCGCCAGCGTGAAGTCCTCCGGCGAGGCGGGGGCGGTCGTACGCCACCCCCGCCCGACGGCGGCCTCGGCCAGCCGCGGGCAGCCGAAGTACCCGAAGGCCGCGGGGGCGTTGGGCAGGAGCCCGGAGACCAGGACGCGGGCGACGCGCAGCGGGGTCTCGGCCACGTCCTCGGTGGTGAGGTCGAACGTCATGACGCGGTGGCCGCGTTCGCGCAGCGCGCGCTCCAGCCTCTCCCGGCTGCCGGGCTCGACCGCGCCGACGGGCACGGTCCCGTGCGCGGGTTCGGTGAAGCGCCGGGCCTGGGGGGCCATCCGTTCGTCCAGCCACACCTGTACATGCGCCCCCAGGTCCCGCACGTGCTCGAACCGTTCGCCGCACGCGTCGAGGTAGCGGCCGTCGGCGCGGTGGTCCAGGTAGAGCCCGCGGGCGAGCAGACCGGCCTCCACGGCCTGGAACACCCAGCCGCCGGGGTCGGTCAGGCCCTGGGTGAAGACCCAGGTGTGCACGGCCTCCAGCACGGCCTTGCGGGCGGCTTCGGCCGGGTCGTACTTGCAGGCGAACCCGGCCGCGTACAGGCCGAGGCGGGGGTCGTGGACGAGCGCGGCCATGCAGGGGGCGAACTCCGAGGGCATCTCGACGAGGTGGAGTTCGAGCGCGGATCCGGCCAGGTCGTCGGTGAGGCCGGGCACGCTGGCCGGGTCGATGCCGCGCGCCGGCCCGTCGAGGTGCCACCACAGCTCCAGGGCGTCGCGTTCGACGATCTCCAGCAGGCCGCGTTCGACCGCGTCGTCCAGACCCTGGCCGGTGGCGATCCCCGCGTAGTTGAGGTGGTGGGTGCGGGGCAGCGAACGCAGTTCGCCCTGGCGCCAGTTGAGGTGGGTGAGCGCGACGGGCGCCCAGACCTCGGCGGTCGTGCCGCCGGGCAGGTGCTCGGTGCCCCGCGTCCACAGGGCCGGGGTGTCGGCGGTGAGGGGCCGGTAGGGGAACTTCTCCCGGGCGTACTGCCACGGAGCGTAGGCCGGCAGGTCGCCCGGCCCGTACAGCCGCAGCCCCTTGTCGGCCAGTTCGGCGGCCGTGGCGCGCAGCGGGGCGTCCGGGTGGCCGGGCGGCGGTACGCGGTTGCCGCAGTAACGCTCCACCCCCTCGGCTATCGCGGCGACGCGGGCCTGTTCGGGGTCGCCGAAGGTGGTGCCCAGGGAGACCCGGTCGGCGGGCCACAGGCCGAGTCTGCGCGCGTCGGATATCTCGGCCGTGAACGCGGTGTAGCGGGGCGGCGCGCCCGCGGGGTGCTCGACGGGCTTGACCTTGCGGACGATGCCGCATACGGGGTCGACCAGGGTGTGGAGCGGCAGCGCCGTCATCGCAGGATCTCCTCGGCGGGCTCGGTGGTGGTGGGACGGGACGGCAGTACGTGCAGCAGCAGTGCCGCGCCTTCCGGGGCGATCTCCCGCCGGGAGGGGAGCAGCCGGCAGGCGGTCACCGGGTCGTCCCCGGTGTGCGGGTTGCGGGCGTGGGCCGGGAAGTGGTGCCCGGCGATCTCCAGACGCAGCCGGGTGCCCGCCCGCAGCCGGCTCGCGAGCCGGCCCAGGCCGATGGTGAACTCGGCTTCCCTGCCGGGCGTTTCCTCGCGCCGGACGACGCCGACGGCCAGCCGCTCGGCCCTTCCCTCCGGGGTGAGGGCGACGAGCCGGGCGGCCCAGTCGGCGGACGGGGTGTCCGCCGTGGCCCGCAGCCGTACCCGCGCGGGGCCGACCGCGTCGAGCGGGCGGGGCAGCGGCGGGGTGACCAGCAGGCACCGGTCGGGCGTTCCGGCGGTGGGAACGGTGAGGCAGTCCGAGCGGACGGGGCGTTCGGGATCGGCGGTGAAGGCGCGGCCGTGCAGCGGCCGCAGCCGCTGCGGGCGCGGCTCGCCGTCGGTTCCGGCGGGCAGCCACCGCAGCCGCTCGGTCGTCCAGTAGTCGGG
>NZ_JBKJFM010000305.1:0-2636 GCF_046614825.1 Streptomyces nanhaiensis | reverse complement strand
GCCTCGGGGTGGTGGAGGACGATGGCGTCGGTGGACTGCTCGGGATGGAGCTGGAACTCCTCGGACAGCGTCACCCCGATCCGCTCCGGCCGCAGCAACTCGGCGATCTTGGCGCGGTCGGCCAGGTCCGGACAGGCCCCGTACCCCAGCGAGAACCGCGCCCCGCGGTACTTCAGCGCGAACATGTCCTCCACCGCCTCCGGATCCTCGCCGGCGAACCCCAGCTCGGCGCGGACCCGGGCGTGCCAGTACTCGGCCAGCGCCTCGGCCAGCTGCACCGACAGACCGTGCAGCTCCAGATAGTCGCGGTAGGCGTCCGCGGCGAACAGCTCCGCGGTGGCCTGCCCGATCCTTGAACCGACGGTGACCAGCTGCAGACCCACCACATCGGTCTGGCCGGACTCCTTGGGGCGGAAGAAGTCGGCCAGACACAGCCGCCGCCCCCGCCGCTGCCGGGGGAAGGTGAACCGGCACCGCTCGGACCCGTCCTCGCCCAGCACCACCAGAGCGTCACCGTCGGCGTGGCAGGGGAAGTAGCCGTAGACCACCGCCGCCTCCAGCAGGTTGCCGGTGTGCAGCCGCTCCAGCCAGCCCCGCAAACGCGGGCGGCCCTCGGCCTCCACCAGCTCCCGGTAGGAGGGCCCCTCCCCGGTGCGCGGCGCCTTCAGCCCCCACTGGCCCTTGAACAGCGCGTCCTCATCCAGCCAGGAGGCGTACTCCTTCAGCGCGATGCCCTTGACCACCCGCGTGCCGAAGAACGGCGGGACCGGCACCGGATGGTCGACCGCCACATCCGAACGCACCGGACCGGCCGGCTCGGTGACCTGCAGCTCGGCGGTCTCCCGCCGGGGCACCCGGCGCTGCCTGAGCTCCGGCAGCCTCGCACCGGGCACCCCGCGCTTGACCGCCATCAACGCGTCCATCAGCCGCAGCCCCTCGAAGGCGTCCCGGGCGTAGCGCACCTCCCCCTGGTAGACCTCGTGCAGATCCTGCTCCACATAGGCCCGCGTCAGCGCCGCCCCGCCCAGAATCACCGGATACCTGGCGGCCAGACCGCGGGCGTTGAGCTCCTGCAGGTTCTCCTTCATGATCACCGTGGACTTCACCAGCAGCCCGGACATCCCGATCACATCCGCACCGTGCTCCTCGGCCGCCTCCACGATCGCCGCCACCGGCTGCTTGATCCCCAGGTTGACCACCGTGTAGCCGTTGTTGGACAAAATGATGTCCACCAGGTTCTTGCCGATGTCGTGCACATCCCCACGCACCGTGGCCAACACGATCGTGCCCTTGCCCTCGGCACCCTCCACCTTCTCCATGTGCGGCTCCAGATAGGCCACCGCCGCCTTCATCACCTCCGCCGACTGGAGCACGAACGGCAACTGCATCTGCCCGGACCCGAACAGCTCCCCGACCACCTTCATCCCCGCCAGCAGCGTGTCGTTGACGATCTGAAGCGCCGGACGCCCGGCCAGGGCCTCATCCAGATCCGCCTCCAGCCCGGCACGCTCCCCGTCGATGATCCGCCGCCTGAGCCGCTCCTCCAGCGGCAACGCCGCCAGCTCCTCCGCCCGCGACGCCCGCAACGACTTCGCCGTGGCCCCCTCGAACAGCGCCAGGAACCGCTGCAGCGGGTCATACCCCTCCACCCGCCGGTCATAGATCAGATCCAGCGCCACCCGCACCTGCTCCTCCGGGATCCGCGCAATCGGAACGATCTTGGAGGCGTGCACGATCGCCGAGTCCAGACCCGCCTTCACACACTCGTCCAGGAACACGGAGTTGAGCACCATCCGCGCGGCCGGATTCAGCCCGAAGGAGATGTTGGACAGCCCCAGCGTGGTCTGCACCCGCGGATGCCGCCGCTTCAGCTCACCGATCGCCTCGATCGTGGCCACCCCGTCCCGGCGGGACTCCTCCGTACCGGTACAGATGGTGAACGTCAGGCAGTCGATGAGGATGTCCTCCTCCCGAATGCCCCACCTGCCGGTCAGATCCGCGATCAACCGCTCGGCCACCGCCACCTTGTGCCCGGCCGTGCGCGCCTGCCCACTCTCGTCGATGGTCAACGCGATCAGCGCCGCACCATGCTCCCGGGCCAGCGCCGTGATCCGCGCGAACCGGGAACCGGGCCCGTCACCGTCCTCGTAGTTCACACTGTTGATCACCGCCCGGCCGCCCAGCTTCTCCAGCCCCGCCTCGATCACGGCCGGCTCGGTGGAGTCCAACACGACCGGCAGCGTGGAGGCCGTCGCCAGCCGCCCGGCCAGCTCGGCCATGTCCGCCACCCCGTCCCGCCCCACATAGTCCACGCACAGATCCAGCAGATGCGCACCCTCACGGATCTGCTCCCGCGCGATCTCCACGCAGTCCTCCCACCGCCCGTCCAGCATCGCGGTGCGGAACCTCTTCGACCCGTTGGCGTTGGTCCGCTCCCCGATCGCCAGATACGAGGCGTCCTGCCGGAACGGCACCGCCTGATACAGCGACGCCGCCCCCGGCTCCGGCCGCGGATCCCGCCCCGCCGGCACCAGGCCCCGCACCCGCTCAACCACCTGCCGCAGATGCTCCGGCGTCGTCCCGCAACACCCCCCCACCAACGACAACCCGTACTCGCGGACAAACCCCTCCTGCGC
>NZ_JBKJFM010000304.1:0-2752 GCF_046614825.1 Streptomyces nanhaiensis | reverse complement strand
CCGGACGGCCGTCGGCCGGGCGCGCCCGGAGGACTCGGGGGCGCGGCCTGAGGACTCGGGGGCGCGGGAACGCTCCGAGGGCGCCGCCAGCCGTTCGCAGCGCCGCAGCAGCCCGGCGCGGCGCTCCCCCTCCGCCTCGCCGGACCCGTGGCCGCACAGCTCGCGCAGCACCCTCAGATCCTCCGTGCGCGGCGTACAGCCCAGCGCGACGGCCTCCTCCAGCCGCGCGAGGTACCCGGGGGCCGAGCCCGGCAGGGCGGCGCGGTAGCGGTCGAGGTCCGCCCGCAGGAAGGCCCTCAGCCGGCCCGCCTCACGGCTCGCCTCGTCCAGCGCGTCGGCCAGCCACAGACACGCGCGCACCGCCTCGGCACGCTCCTCCTCCGGCCTCTCGGACTCCTCAGCCCTCTCCGGGCGCCGCCCGCCGGCGCGCGGGTAGGGCTGGACACGGGCGGGCTGGAGGACGAGGGCGAGGGCGCTGCGCAGGACGCGCAGTTCGTCCGGGCTGAGGACCATGGCGCCTCGGGAACCGTAGGGCGTGGGCATACGGTGACATTACGGCAGAAGTCGGCAAAGCCGACATATCGCCGCATCGCTGTGTCCCGGCCCGCGTCCGGCCCCGCGCCCGGTCCCGGCTCCGTTCCCGGACCCTGCGCCCGGCCCCGTGCTCAGCCCCGCGCCATGTTCCGCTCGTAGACCAGGCGCAGCCCGATCAGCGTCAGCCAGGGCTCGTGCTCGTCGATCCCCGTCGCCTCGCCCAGCACCATCGGCGCCAGGCCTCCGGTGGCGATGACCGTCACGTCGTCCGGATCGTCGGCCAGTTCGCGGGCCATCCGCTCCACCACGCCGTCCACCTGTCCGGCGAAGCCGTAGAGGATGCCGGACTGCATCGCCTCGACGGTGTTCTTGCCGATGACGCTGCGCGGTCTGGCCAGCTCGATCTTGCGCAGCTGCGCGCCGCGCACGCCGAGCGCCTCGACGGAGATCTCGATGCCCGGGGCGATGACGCCGCCGGTGTACTCCCCCCGCGCGGAGACCGCGTCGAAGGTGGTGGCCGTGCCGAAGTCCACGACGATGCTCGGGCCGCCGTACAGCTCGACGGCAGCCACCGCGTTGATGATCCGGTCCGCGCCGACCTCCTTGGGGTTGTCCATCAGGATGGGCACCCCGGTCTTGACGCCCGGCTCGACCAGGACGGAGGGGATGTCTCCGTAGTGGCGGCGCGTCACCTCGCGCAGCTCGTGCAGGACGGAGGGGACTGTGGAGCAGATGCAGATGCCGTCGATGCCGTCGCCCAGGTCCTCGCCGAGCAGCGGGTGCATGCCCATCAGGCCCTGGAGGAGGACGGCCCATTCGTCGGCGGTGCGGCGGGGGTCGGTGGAGATCCGCCAGTGCTCGACGATCTCGTCGCCGTCGAACAGGCCGAGGACGGTGTGGGTGTTGCCGACGTCGATCGTGAGCAGCATCAGTCGCGCCCCTGTCCGCCCGCGCCGCCGCGGGCCTCGTCGCGCAGGTCCAGGCCGATGTCGAGGATCGGGGAGGAGTGGGTGAGCGCTCCGACCGCCAGGTAGTCCACGCCGGTGTCCGCGTACGCGCGGGCGTTCGCCAGGGTGAGGCGGCCGGAGGACTCCAGCTTCGCCCGGCCGGCGACCAGCGCGACCGCCTCGGCCGTCTGCCCGGGGGTGAAGTTGTCCAGCAGGATCAGGTCGGCGCCCTCGGCGAGGACGGGCTCGATCTGGTCCAGCCGGTCCACCTCCACCTCGATCGGCACGCCGGGGAACTCCTCGCGCACCCGCTTGAACGCCTCGGCCACCCCGCCCGCGGCGATCACGTGGTTGTCCTTGATCAGCGCGGCGTCCGACAGCGACATCCGGTGGTTGGCCCCGCCTCCGCAGCGCACCGCGTACTTCTCCAGGGAGCGCAGCCCCGGGGTGGTCTTGCGGGTGTCGCGGACCTTCGCGCCGGTGCCCTCGAGCGCGTCGGCCCAGGCGCGGGTGGCGGTGGCGACACCGGACAGCCGGCACAGGATGTTGAGGGCGCTGCGCTCGCCGGTGAGCAGATCACGGGTACGGGCGCGCACCGACAGCAGGCACTGCCCCGCCTCGACGCGGTCGCCGTCCTCGACGTGCCGCTCGACCTCGAACTCCTCGGTGCAGACCACCGACAGGACCGCCTCGGCGATCCGCAGCCCGGCCACGGTGCCCGCCTCCCGGGCGGTGAAGTCGGCGGTGGCGACGGCGTCCTCGGGGATGGTCGCGACGGTGGTGACGTCCACGCCCTGGTCGAGGTCCTCCTCGATCGCCATGTGGGCGATGTCCTCGACCTGTACCGGATCCAGGCCCGCGTCCGCCAGCAGCGCGGCCAGGTCCGGGTCCAGACCGCACTCCAGCGGATCCAGGTCGAGTCCGTCGTCCGCACCGCCGCAGCCGCAGGCGTCGCCGCAGCCCCCGCCGGTGCCGTTCACCGCCTCGCCGGGACGGCCGAAACCGATCTGGAGCAGCGGGAGTTCGTCGGGCTTGGGGGTGGTCACTGTGTCTCCTCGTGGGCTTCCGCGCCCACGCGGCCACAGCGCGGGCTCCTGATGACATGCGGCCCGGCGGCCGCGCGTACGACGCTCGCAGCGTCTTTTCCGTGAGCTTCTCCGCCCACGCGGCACAGCGGCGCGGGCATCGTCGCCGACAGCGGCCCGGCGGCCGCGCGTACGACGCTCACCGTGCCTTCTCCGTGAGCTTCTCCGCCCACGCGGCACAGCGGC
>NZ_JBKJFM010000303.1:0-2804 GCF_046614825.1 Streptomyces nanhaiensis | reverse complement strand
GCGTCCGGAGGGTCCTACACGGCGGTTGTGCGGGTGGGCGGCTGGAAGCAGATGACCGTGACCCAGGCCGCGCAGGCGGTGCAGGAGTCCGGCTATCCGGATGCCTACGCCCAGTGGGGGCCGCTGGCGACCGCGCTGGACGAGCTGTACGGCGGCGGCCGCGGCGAGGGCAGCCGTGGGGAGCTCACCGGCCCGGGAGGGGGCGGCGGGCGGGAAGCCCCGTATCCCGGGGTGCGGGAGTGGTCCGAGGAACTGGCCGCGCTGTTCGGGCCGGGCATCCGGGAGGAGGTGCTGGCGGCGGCCGCCGCGTCGGGCCGCGGGGACGTCCTGGCCGAGCTGGACGCGGACAGCGTACGGCCCTCGGTGGACCTGCTGCGCACCGTGCTGCGGCACGCGGGCGGACTGCCCGAGGCCCGGCTGGCCGCGCTGCGCCCGCTGGTGCGGCGCCTGGTCGACGCGCTGACCCGGCAACTGGCCACCCGGCTGCGCCCCGCCCTGCACGGCACGTCCCTGCCGCGTCCCGGCAGACGCCCCGGCGGCGGCCTGGACCTGCCCCGCACGCTGCGGGCCAACCTGGCGACCGCCCGCCGCGGCCCGGACGGCACGGTGCGGGTGATCCCCGAGCGCCCGGTCTTCCGCACCCGGGGGCGGCGGGCCGCCGACTGGCGGCTGATCCTGGTCACGGACGTGTCGGGGTCCATGGAGGCGTCCACGGTGTGGGCCGCGCTGACCGCCTCGGTACTGGCCGGGGTGCCGACGCTCTCCACCCACTTCCTGGCGTTCTCCACCGAGGTCATCGACCTCACCGGGCACGTGGACGACCCGCTGTCGCTGCTGCTGGAGGTCAGCGTGGGCGGCGGCACCCACATCGCCGCGGGACTGCGGCACGCGCGCGAGCTGGTCACCGTGCCCTCGCGCACCCTCGTCGTGGTCGTCAGCGACTTCGAGGAGGGCCATCCGCTCGGCGGCCTGCTCGCCGAGGTCCGCGCGCTGGTCGGAGCCGGCTGCCACGTCCTGGGCTGCGCGAGTCTCGACGACACCGGCCGGCCCCGCTACTCCACGTCGGTCGCCGGCCGGCTCGTCGACGCGGGCATGCCCGTCGCCGCCCTCAGTCCGCTCGAACTCGCCCGCTGGGTAGGGGAGAAGATCTCATGAGCCAGGGCCTGCCCCCGGTCGCCCCGTCCGTCACCGCCGAACTCGTCGAAGCGCTCCCGCCCCGGCTCCGCGGGCGGCTGGACGCGGGCGTCGCCAAGCTCGCGGCGCGTCCGGCCGTCCGTGAGGGCGACACCGTGCGGATCGCCGTCGACGACGAGACCGACGTCGTACTGCACGCACCCGGTGGAACGGTGACCGGTGTGGACGCGATCCGCTGCGGGTGCCTGCTGGCCCCCGGCTGCCTGCACCGCGCGGCGGCGGCCGCGGCCGCGCCGGTCGCCGGTGACACCCCGGCCCCGGAGCCCGCCGAGGCCGGAGAAGCCGGAGAGGCCCGGAAGGAGGAAGGACAGCCGGAGGAGACGGAGGCCGCCACCGCCACCGCCGGGCAACGCGCCGCCGCACGGGCGGTGTTCGACGCGGCCGCCGCCGTCCTGGAAGCCGGCACGGACGGCGCCGGCGCGGTACTCCAGGCGGAGCTCCTGCGCGCCGCGCACACCGCCCGCCTCGCCGGCCTCCCGCGGGCCAGTGCCGCGGCGGTCTCCGTGGTCACCGGGGTACGCGCGGCCCGCTCCGCCGACCCCGCGTACCGACTGGCCGACCTCGCCGCCGCGCTGACCGTCCTCCTGGGCACCGCCCACCGCCTCCCGCACGCCACCGGCCCGGACCTGGCCGAACTGCGCGGTACGGTCCGGCAGCCGTACCGCCCGGACGGCTCGCTGCGCCTGTACGGGCTCTTCTGCGAGCCCGTCCTCACGGCGACCGGCTACGCGGGCGCGGTCACCTGGACCGCCGACGCGGACGGGCGCCTGTACACGGTCTCGGACGTGGCGCCGGGCGGGCCCGCCCGGGCGACCGGCGCCGCCGACCTGGCCGTACGGATCGGCGACACCGCCCTGACCCACCGTGAGCTCTCGCGGGCGGGGCTGGCCGTGTCCGGCGCCACCGTCTCCCCGGCGGGCCGTCTGGGTGCGGGGGCCGGAGTGCGGGCGGTCCGCGCCTCCGGCGCCGCCTGGCGCGGAGAGCCGCTGGACAGGCTGTGGGCCGTGCCCGCCGCCGAGCAGGTGGCCCGGGCGCTGAACGGCGGACGGGACCTGCTGTTCCTCGAGGTGACCGTCACGGGCACGGCGCGGGAGACGGCGGGCGACTGCCTGCTGGCCGACTGCGCGGGCCTTCCCCTGCGGCTGGCCGCCGCCCACGACGATCCCGCGCTCCCCTGCCGCGACAACCTCCGCCTGCTCGCCGCCGCCGTGGGCAGCCGGCTGCGGATCGTCGCGCGCCTGGTGCCCGGACCGCTCCCCCGCGCCCTGCTGCTCGCCGCCGAGCACCCCACCGACCCCGCCGCCCGGGTGGACCTCGGCCTGGACCGCCTCCAGCACGCGGACCTGCCCGCCGGGGCGGTCGCGCCACAGCCCCCGGCCGTCCCCGCCGGGGACCGCGACGCCACCGCCCCGCTGCACCTGCTGCGCCGCCGCGTCCACCAGGCGGTGTCGGGAGGCCGCCGTGTCCTCGCCTTCACGGGGAGCGGGTCGTCCGGGGCGGCGGCGAAGAGCCGCACAGTGTAGTGGAGGTGGGACAGGTGACGGCGCTCCTGGAGAGAGACCAGCATGTCGGCGAGGAGTTCGCCGTGCCCCGCGCCCAGCGCGTTGATC
>NZ_JBKJFM010000302.1:0-2820 GCF_046614825.1 Streptomyces nanhaiensis | reverse complement strand
GCCGCCTGCGGCCGCGCCGGGCGGCCTCCTCGGCCTCGGCGGCGCTGCTGTACAGCTCCTCGTCCGGGACGAACTCCGGCTCCGGCAGCGCCGCGGGCTCGGCGGCCTCCGCCGCCACCTCGGCGGGCGTCTCGGCCGGCTCCTCCCGCGGGGCCTCGGCCGGCACCTCGGCGGCAGGCGCCTCGACGGGAGCCTCGGGCTGCTGGCCCGCGGCCTTGCCCTTCTTCCTGCCGCGCTTGCCGCCACCGCCGCCCTGGGTCTGCACCTGGTCCATGTGGACGATCAGACCCCGGCCGTTGCAGTGCACACAGGTCTCGGAGAAGGACTCCAGCAGCCCCTGGCCGACCCGCTTGCGCGTCATCTGGACCAGCCCCAGCGAGGTGACCTCGGCCACCTGGTGCTTGGTGCGGTCGCGGCCCAGGCACTCCAGCAGGCGGCGCATGACCAGGTCGCGGTTGGACTCCAGCACCATGTCGATGAAGTCGATCACGATGATGCCGCCGAGGTCGCGCAGCCTGAGCTGGCGCACGATCTCCTCGGCCGCCTCCAGGTTGTTCCTGGTGACCGTCTCCTCCAGGTTGCCGCCCTGGCCGGTGAACTTGCCGGTGTTGACGTCGATCACGACCATCGCCTCGGTGCGGTCGATGACCAGCGATCCGCCGCTGGGCAGCCAGACCTTGCGGTCCAGCGCCTTCATCAGCTGCTCGTCGATCCGGTAGGTGGCGAAGACGTCCACCTCGGAGGTCCAGCGCTGGAGCCGGTCGGCCAGGTCGGGCGCGACGTGCGAGACGTACCCGTGGATCGTCTCCCATGCCTGGTCACCGCTGATGACGACCTTGGAGAAGTCCTCGTTGAAGATGTCGCGGACGACGCGGACGGTCATGTCCGGCTCCCCGTAGAGCAGCGTCGGCGCGCCGCCCTTACGGGCCTTCTTCTGGATGTCCTCCCACTGCGCCTGGAGCCGCTCGACGTCGCGGCGCAGCTCGTCCTCGCTGGCCCCCTCGGCGGCGGTGCGGACGATGACGCCCGCGTCCTCGGGGACGATCCGCTTGAGGATCTGCTTGAGCCGGGCCCGCTCGGTGTCCGGCAGCTTGCGGCTGATGCCGGTCATCGAGCCCTCGGGCACGTAGACCAGGTAGCGGCCGGGGAGGGAGACCTGACTGGTCAGCCGGGCGCCCTTGTGGCCGATGGGGTCCTTGGTCACCTGGACCAGGACGGACTGGCCGGACTTGAGCGCGGTCTCGATGCGGCGCGGACCACCGGACAGGCCCAGCGACTCGAAGTTCACCTCACCGGCGTACAGGACGGCGTTGCGCCCCTTGCCGATGTCGACGAAGGCGGCCTCCATCGACGGCAGGACGTTCTGGACCTTGCCCAGGTAGACGTTGCCGACGTAGCTGGTGGCCTGCTCCTTGTTGACGAAGTGCTCGACGAGGACGCCGTCCTCCAGCACCCCGATCTGGGTGCGCTCGCCGCTCTGGCGGACGACCATGACGCGCTCGACGGCCTCGCGGCGGGCCAGGAACTCGGCCTCGGTGATGATCGGGACGCGGCGGCGGCCCTGCTCACGGCCCTCGCGGCGGCGCTGCTTCTTGGCCTCCAGACGGGTGGAGCCCTTGATGGACTGCACACCGTCGGAGCTCTCGGACGGCTCGTCCTTCTTCTTCCGCGGCTCGCGGACCTTGACGACCGTGCGCTCCGGGTCGTCCGGAGCCGCCTCGGCGGCCTGGGGCTCGGCCTCGCCGCCGCGGCGGCGGCGACGGCGACGGCGGCGCGAGGAACTGCTGGAGGCTCCCTGGTGCTCCTCCGCCTCCTCGTCCCGCTCCCCGTCCTCACCGCCGCCCTCGGCGGCCGCTCCCCCGGCCTCCTCGGTGCTCTCGCGGGTCTCGTCGCCCTCCTCGCCCTCGGCGGCGTCCTCGGACGCCTCGGCGTCGGAGCCGCGACGGCGGCGGCGCCCACCACGGCGGCGGCGGCGCGAGGGGCGCTCCTCGCCCTCGTCGGTCTCGCCCCGGCCGTAGGTCTCCTCGTCCTCCTCGCCGTCTTCCTCGGCGGCTCCCGCTCCGGCCCCGGTCCGGGCCTCCGCGGTCTCCTCGGCGCTTCCGGCGACCCCGGCGGCGGGCTGCTCGTCCCGCTCCTCCCGCTCGGCGGGCTCACCGCCCCTGCGGCGGCGGCGACGGCGACGGGCGGCCGCACGCTCCTCGCGCTCGGCCTCCGCATCGCCGCCGGCCCCGGTCCCGGTCCCGTACTCCTCGGAGGTCTCCGGCTCCTCCTCGTCCTCGGCGGACTCGGCAGCGGCGGCGGCCGCCGCCGTCTCCGGGGTCTGGAAGACCGGCTCGGCGAACACGGGCGCCTGGAACACCGCCATCGGCGCCATCGGCGGCTTCCTGCGGGCGCGCCGGGGAGCGGCGGACTCGGCCTCGGCGACGGGCCCGGCCTCGACGGCGGACCCCTCGGCCCGCGCGGGCTCCTCCGCCTCCGCGGGCTCGCCGGCCTTCGCCCTGGCCCTCGCGGGCTTCCGGGTCCTCGCGGGACGCCCGGTCTCGGCGGGGACCTCGGACGGCGCCTCGGCGGCGGGCTCCGGTTCCGCGGCGGGCTCCTCCTGTGCGGACTCCTGCCGAGCGGGCTTCTCGGCGGTCCTTCGGGTGCGCCGCCGGGCACGGGCGGGTGCCGGCTGCTCCTCGGCGGCCGCTTCCGCGGACTCGGCCGGTTCCGCCGCCTCGGCGGCGGGCTCCTGCCGTGCGGACTCCTCCTGTTCCGCACCCTCTCCGGCCGCCTGCGGCGGGCCCGCCGGGGCGGAGGCCCGACGGGTGGCACGGCGGC
>NZ_JBKJFM010000301.1:0-2825 GCF_046614825.1 Streptomyces nanhaiensis | reverse complement strand
CCAGCAGCGCGGCCTTGCCGCCCGGTCCGGCGCAGCCGTCCAGCCAGCGGCGGTCGGGTCCGTCCAGCGGCGCGTTCGCCAGTGCGAGGGCGACGAGCTGGCTGCCCTCGTCCTGCACCCCGGCGCGCCCCTCGCGCACGGCGTCGATCGCGCCGGGCTCGCCGCCCTCGGTGAGCCGTACGGCGTACGGCGACCAGCGGCCGGGTACGGCGTCGCCGGTCAGCAGCTCCTCGGCGGTGGCGCGGCCGGGGCGGGCGACCAGGGTGACCTCGGGCCGGGCGTTGTCGGCCTCCAGCAGCGCCTCGACGTCCCCGCGCCCGCCGCCGAGCGCGTCCCACAGGGCGGAGACGATCCAGCGGGGGTGGGCGTGGACGATCCCCAGGTGCTCCTCGGGGTCGTCCTCGTAGGGCGGGGCGACCTTCTCCAGCCAGCCCTCCAGGTCGTCGGCGGCGATCCTGCGCAGCACGGCGTTGACGAACCTCGCCCGCCCGTCGCCGAGCACCACCCGGGCCAGCTCCACGGTGGCGCTCACCGCGGCGTGGGCGGGGATGCGGGTGCCCAGCAGCTGGTGGGCACCGAGCGAGAGGACGTCCAGCACCGGCGGGTCCACCTCGCGCAGCGGGCGGTCCACGCAGGCGGCGATGATCTCGTCGTAGGTGCCCTGCCGCCGCAGTGTGCCGTAGACCAGCTCGGTGGCCAGGGCCGCGTCCCGCCCGTCGATGTCGCCGCGCTCGCGGGCCTCGCGCAGCATCGGGGGCAGGACGAGGTTGGCGTACGCGTCGCGCTCGTCCACGGCCCGCAGCGCCTCGTAGGCGATCAGGCGGACGGGGTCCTTCTTGGGGCGGCGGTAGGGTCTGGCGGGACGGCGTGGCCGGCTGCTCACGGAAAAGGTGCTCCGGGTGGTGTCGGGGGGCGGCGCGCGGTGGGCGCCGGGTGGATGCGGCATTCCAGCCTAATCGCACCCGCCCGGGCGTCCCGCCCGGGTGGCGCCGGCTCCCCGCCGGGGCGGGGTGGGGCGGTCCGGAGCCGGCCGCCTCACTCCCCCAGCCGCTCCCCCCGGGCGATGCGCACGCCGCGCGCCCAGTCGGCGGCGGCCATCGGCTTCCTGCCCTGCGGCTGGACCCACAGCAGTTCGACGGCGTGCGAGCCGGTGCCGGCGTGCACGGTGTTCTTGCCGACGGCCAGTTCGCCGGGGGCCAGGCCGGTGCGGTCGGGGGCGAGGGCGGTCTGCCGCAGCTTGAGCCGCTCGCCGCGGAAGAGCGTCCAGGCGCCGGGAGCGGGCGAGCAGCCGCGCACCACTCGGTCCACGCGCAGGGCGGGGGCGGTCCAGTCCACACGGGCGTCCTCGACCGTGATCTTGGGGGCGAGGCTGACGCCTTCGGCGGGCTGCGGTACGGCCCGCAGCGTGCCGTCCTCGATGCCGTCCATGGTGGCGGCCAGCAGTCCGGCGCCCGCGAAGGCGAGCCGGGTCAGCAGGTCGCCGCTGGTGTCGGTGGGCCGGATCTCCTCGGTGACCACGCCGTAGACCGGCCCGGAGTCCAGTCCCTCCTCGATGAGGAAGGTGGAGGCCCCGGTGACCTCGTCCCCGGCCATGATCGCGTGCTGGACGGGCGCGGCGCCGCGCCAGGCGGGCAGCAGAGAGAAGTGCAGGTTGACCCAGCCCCTGGCCGGGACGTCGAGCGCGACCCCGGGCAGCAGCGCGCCGTAGGCGACGACGGGGCAGCAGTCCGGGGCGATCTCGCGCAGCCGGGCGAGGAAGTCCTCGTCGCGCGGCCGGGCGGGCTTGAGGACCTCGATGCCGGCCTCCTCGGCCCGCTGGGCGACCGGGCTCGCCACCAGGCGGCGCCCGCGCCCGGCCGGCGCGTCGGGGCGGGTGACGACGGCCGCGACCTCGTGCCGCTCCGACGCGATCAGTGCGTCGAGGGCGGGTACGGCGACCTCGGGGGTACCGGCGAAGACGAGCCTCATCGGTGCGGGACCACCTCTCGGAGACGGGTGTGTCGGGGACGGGCGGGGAGACGGGCGGGTGTGTCGGGGACCGGCACCGGGCCGCGCCGGACACGGTGAGGCGCCGGGCGCGGAACGGCGCACCAGTCTACGGTCCGCGGCGGCCGGCCCCGCGCGCGCTCCGGGTGCCGACCGGGGCGTACGGCCCCGGACACGCCGCTCCCGCGGGCTTTTTCACGCCCCCTCAGCGTGACCCCGGCGCCCGGTGCGGCGTTGGTCAATGCAGCTTGACCGAAACGGCCGCAGACGCGGCCGGCCGATCCCACGCCGGTTCGAGAGGCTTGACCATGGCCGACCACGCCACCCCCGACGCCCGGGCACGGGCCAGCCTGCACCTGCTGGTGCGGGACATCGAGCGGGTCCGCCGGCAGGTGGACGCGCTGCGCACGCTCACCGCGCAGCTCGGCAACGTCTACCGGCCGCGGCGCACGGGTCCGTCGACGGGCTTCGTCGTCTACGGCAGGGCGCCCGCGCCGACCGTACGGCTCGCCCAGGAGCTGCGCGACAGCGTGGAGACGCTGGTGACGGCGGCCGTGGAGTTCGACCGCTCGCTGGGTTTCTCCTGGGACGCGGTGGGCTCGGCCCTCGGCGTGACCAAGCAGGCCGTCCACCGCCGCTACGGCTCACGCCGGCCGGCGGCGCAGGCGGGAGGCGCCGCGGCGGCGACGGCACAGGAGGCCACCGCACGGGCCGCAACCGCCACCGCACCGGCCGCGGCCACGGCGCCGGCGCACCGGGCCCGCGTGCCCTCACCCGTGACGGGAGCTCCCCGCGGCCGCTGCGGCACATCGGCGTCTCAGCGCCGCGCGGCGTCGATG
>NZ_JBKJFM010000300.1:0-2835 GCF_046614825.1 Streptomyces nanhaiensis | reverse complement strand
CCCCGCGGCACCCGCGGCGGGGCCGCCCGCGGGCCCGTCCGCCGGGTGCGGGGCCACCATGGGCAGTTCCGCCGCCAGCCGCTCCTCGCACAGCTCGGCCAGCCGCGCGTACCCGGCCGGGCCCATCAGCTCCGTCAGCTCCGGCCGGTACGAGACGTACACCGGCTCGCCGGCCCCGTGCGCCGACGGCGCGCCGGTGCACCACCAGTGCAGGTCGTGCCCGCCCGGCCCCCAGCCGCGGCGGTCGTACTCGCCGATCGACACGTACAGCCGCTGCTCGCCGTCCGGCAGCTCCACCCACTCGAACGTCCGCCGGACCGGAAGCTGCCAGCACACGTCCGGCTTGGTCTCCAGCGGCTCGCGCCCCTCCCGCAGGGCCATGGTGTGCAGCGCGCAGCCGATGCCCCCGGGGAAGCCGGGGCGGTTGAGGAAGATGCACGCGCCCCGGTGCAGCCGCGTCTGGCGCTCGCCGTCCTCGTTCACCTCGACCCAGCCGCGCTCGGAGGAGCCCTCCGCGTGGAACTGCCAGCTCTCGGGCGTGAGCCGCGCCACGTGCGCCGCCACGCGCTTCTCGTCGTCCTCGTCCGAGAAGTGCGCGCCCAGCGTGCAGCAGCCGTCACTCGCGCGCCCCGCGCTGATGCCCTGGCACCCCTGGCCGAAGATGCAGCCCCAACGGGAGGTCAGCCAGGTCAGGTCGCACCGGAACACCTGCTCGTCGTCCGCCGGGTCCGGGAACTCCACCCACATCCGGGCGTGGTCCAGCTCCACCTCCTCGCCCGCGGCCCGCCGCCGCTCCCCGCCCGCATTCGCCTCTTTGTCCGGCTTCACCGTTTTCGTCTTCGCCACGCACCCAGGGTATGCACCACGGGCCGGGCTCCAGGACACCGTCCGGCCGCAGTAGCGTGGCTCCCCATGAGACTCGGTGTCCTCGACGTGGGTTCCAACACCGTTCACCTGCTGGTGGTGGACGCACACCGGGGTGCCCGCCCCCTGCCCGCCTACTCCCACAAGGCGGAACTGCGCCTGGCCGAACTCCTCGACGAGGACGGGGCCATAAGCCCGGCGGGCGTCGAGAAGCTCGCCGCGACCGTCCGGGAGGCGATGGTCGTCGCCGAGGACAAGGGCGTGGAGGACCTGCTGCCGTTCGCCACCTCCGCCGTACGGGACGCGGCCAACGCCGACCACGTGCTGGAGCGGGTCGCCGCCGAGACGGGCGTGGAACTGAAGGTGCTCTCCGGCGAGGACGAGGCGCGGCTGACCTTCCTCGCGGCCCGCCGCTGGTTCGGCTGGTCGGCCGGACGGCTGCTGGTCCTGGACATCGGCGGCGGCTCGCTGGAGATCGCGTACGGCATCGACGAGCAGCCCGACGCCGCCGCCTCGCTGCCGCTGGGCGCCGGCCGCCTCACGGGCTCCTGGCTGCCCGGCGATCCGCCCGACCCGGCCGACGTCCGCGCGCTGCGCCGCCACGTGCGGCACGAGATCGCCCGGGTGGTCGGGGACTTCAGCAGACTGAGCGCCCCCGACCACGTGGTCGCCACCTCCAAGACCTTCAAGCAGCTCGCCCGGCTGGCGGGCGCCCCCCGCTCCGCCGAGGGCCCCTACGCCCAGCGCGAGCTGGTACGGGCGTCGCTGGAGGAGTGGGTGCCGAAACTGGCCGCCATGCCCGCCGCCGAACGCGCCGCCCTCCCCGGCGTCTCCGAGGGCCGGGCCAGGCAGCTGCTGGCGGGCGCGCTGGTGGCGGAGGGCGCCATGGACCTGTTCGGCGTGGAGCGGCTGGAGGTCTGCCCCTGGGCGCTGCGCGAGGGCGTCATCCTGCGCCGCCTGGACGCCCTGTCCGGCAACGGAACCCCGTGACCTTCCCCACACCCCGCCCCGCGGGCCCCGCGACGCCCTCCGTAACGCCCGCCCGCTCGCCGTAGGCTGTTGTGCGTGGTCGATCCAGCGATGTCCCTCCCGGTGCCGAAGGTCGCCCTCTCCACGGCCTCCGTCTACCCGGAGACCACGGCGACGGCCTTCGAGATCGCCGCACGCCTCGGTTACGACGGGGTTGAGGTCATGGTGTGGACCGACCCGGTCAGCCAGGACGTCGAGGCGCTGCGCAGGCTCTCCGACTTCCACGGCGTCCCGGTCCTCGCCGTCCACGCCCCCTGCCTGCTGATCACCCAGCGGGTGTGGTCCAAGGACCCCTGGACCAAGCTCCAGCGATCGCGCGAGGCCGCCGAGAAACTGGGCGCGAGCACGGTCGTGGTGCACCCGCCGTTCCGCTGGCAGCGCTCCTACGCGCGGGAGTTCGTGCGCAGCGTGTGGCGGATGGCGGACGAGACCGACGTCCGCTTCGCCGTGGAGAACATGTACCCCTGGCGCTACCGCGACCGCGAGATGCTCGCCTACGCCCCCGCCTGGGACCCGACCCAGGACGACTACCGCCACTTCACCCTCGACCTCTCCCACACCGCCACCGCCCGCAACGACACCCTGGCGATGGTGGACCGCATGGGCGACCGCCTGGCGCACATCCACATCGCCGACGGCACCGACTCCGCCAAGGACGAGCACCTCGTCCCCGGGCGCGGCGACCAGCCGTGCGCGGAGGTCCTGGAGCACCTGGCGGCGGCCGGCTTCGACGGGCACGTGGTGGTCGAGGTCAACACCCGCCGCGCGATGTCCTCGGCCGAGCGCGAGGCCGATCTCGCCGAGGCCCTGGCCTTCACCCGCCGCCACCTGGCCTCCGTGCCCCGGAAGGCCGGTCCGTGAGCGGGCGGGACGCCGGCGCCCGGCCCGCGCGGGACGCAGCCCGGCCCGCGGAGGACGGCACCGCGCGCCCCGTCCGCCGCC